>JBATKC010000096.1:0-12925 GCA_049669065.1 Gammaproteobacteria bacterium | reverse complement strand
GCACCGGCAGCGGCGCCGGCGGTCATGCCCGCAACGGACGTGGCCCCGGTGGCGGTGGACGTGCTCACGCTGCCACCCTGCTCCAGACCCTGGAGCCGGCGGTCCAGATCGAGATACTGATCGCGCTGCCGGTCGGCGGCGGACTGATCCTCGAAGCGCAGGGTCTCCACCTCGCCACGCAGCTGGCGCAACTCACTTTGCATCGCGTCGACCTGGCTCGCCATCTGCACCAGACTGTCATTGGCGGTCACGCGCTCGATCCGATCGAGGCGATCCTCGATCTCGGTGAGCTTGACCAGCACCGGATCCTCGGATGCCGGCGTGGTCGCACAGCCGCTGATCAGGACCACCGAGAGCAGCGTCGTTATGGCAACAGCATGTTTCATCAAGCTCACTCCGAATACACGATCTCGACGCGGCGGTTACGCTCCCACGCGGCCTCGTCGGATCCCCGCGCGGCCGGTCGCTCTTCACCGTAACTCACCGTCGTGATCTGCGCGGCGGACACCCCCTGCAGCATCAGCACCTGACGCACCGCCTGGGCGCGTCGCTCGCCGAGACCGATGTTGTACTCACGCGAACCGCGTTCGTCGGCGTGGCCTTCGAGACGCACGTTGAGGCCCTGGTTGCCGACCAGACGGCGCGCGTGAGCCGACAGGGCATCGGAGTAGTCAGGACGGATCCGCGCCGTATCGAAATCAAAGTAGATCACGGTCTCCTCGATCAGGGTGCTGTCGCCAGGCAGCATGCCGGGCTCCAGATACTCCGTGCCAGCGGCGCCACTGCCGGTGTCGATGCCGGCCTGGCGGCTGATCTCACCGTCGTCGGTGCCGACCGCGTCCGTGTAGCCCTCATCGGGCTTGGTGCTCTTGGCGCAGCCGACGGCCAGCAGGCAGGTGATCGCGATCACGAATCGTTGTTTGGTTTGCATGTTGCTTGTCCAGTAGGGGTTGAACGTGGAAACAGGTCTGGCTGGTTACGAATGCTACCAGCCCCTCAATAGGTCGGATACGGCGACCACACCGGCTCGCGGACATCGCCTGCCGCCGCCGCCAGAGTCTGACTGATGCGGCCATCCGTGGACACCGCCGCCAGCGTGCCGCGACCGGCGAGCCGGGTCGCATAGATGATCATGCTGCCGTTTGGCGCCATGCTCGGCGATTCGTCCTGGCGTCCGTCGGTCAGGATGCGCGTGGATTTGGTCTCCAGATCCACCAGCGCGATCCGATAATTGCCCTGATCATTGTGGACCACTGCCAGGCTGGCGCCATCGGGCGTGACTCTTGGCCGTGCATTATACCGCCCTTCGAAGGTGATACGTCGCGCCCCGCCGCTGCCGTCGGCCGGCACCATGTACACCTGGGGCCCGCCACTGCGGTCCGAGGTGAAATAGATCGACTTGCCGTCCGCTGACCAGGCCGCCTCGGTGTCGATAGCCGGGTTTTTGGTCAGTCGCCGCAGCTGGCCGGTCGCCGGATTGAGCACATGGATATCCAGGTTGCCGTCACGGCCGGACAGGGTCAGCGCCAGCCAGCGTCCGTCAGGTGAAAACGCGGGCGCGCCGTTGATGCCCGGGCGCGCGGACACCTCGGTGCGCTGTCCGGTAGCCAGTTCCTGCACGAATATCGCCGAACGGTTGCCCTCGAAGGAGACATAGGCCAGACGCCGCCCGTCCGGCGACCAGCCAGGCGACATCAGCGGCTGACTGGATTCAGCGATCATGCGCGGGTTGGCGCCGTCGGCGTCAGCCACGAACAGACGGTACAGGTCTTTTTCGCCCTGTTGGGTGACGCTGACATAGGCGATGCGGGTGGAGAACGCCCCGGGCGTCCCGGTCAATTTCTCGAAGATCATGTCGGCGGCCCGGTGCGCTGCCGCGCGCAGCGCATCTGCGCCGGCCGGGATCTGGAATCCAAGCACCTGGGACCCGCGGAACACATCGAACACCTGAAAGCGGATCAGATAGCGGTCCCCACCCTGGTCGAGCAGCGAGCCGATCACCAGGAAATCGGTCTTCAATAAGCGCCAGTCGGTGAAGTTCACCTCTCGCGCTGAACTGGGCCGGCTGATCATGTCGTCGGCGGGCAATGGCGCAAAGCGCCCGCTGCGCCCGAGATCGCCGGCGATGACATCCGCCGCATCGATCGGCGCCTGGCCCGGCCCGTCGTAGCCGAATGGCACCACCGCCACCGGGACCGCCTCGCTGACGCCGCGGTTGATCTCGATCCGCAGCTGAGCCGCGGCGGGTGTTGCGCACAGCAAGGCCATCGCGGCGATCAGTAAGCTCGTGAGTCGTCGTACATTCATGGGGCTGGTTGCCCTCCTCAGTTCTCTTGTGGCGCAACAGGTCTGCGCCATGTCTCATCTATCACTCAGGCTTGAATTCGAACACGAGGTTCCGTTCGAACAGCGCAGGGTTCGGCGGTTTGGGCAGCGGCGAAGCCTTGAACACCGCCACTTCGATCGACCGGCGGACGACATCATCCCCGTTACAGCGTCCGAAACGGACCGAAACCACTTCGCCGCCGGGGATCTGGCTGACGAACAATTCGCAGCTCAGACCCGCGCGGGCTTCGGGCGGGCGGATCCAGTTGCGCGTCACCCGCTGCTGGATCAGCGCGATGTATTGCCCGAGTTCACCCGATCGTTCGGCCTGCAGGCGCGCGTCCTCTGCCTCCAGTTCCCGGGCCAGATCCGACTCCAGCGCGGCCTGGCGTCTGGCCGCTTCCTCCTGCTTGCGGCGTTCCTCGGCCTTGCGTTTCGCCTCGGCCTGACGCTGTGCCTCGAGCTTCTTCGCCTCGTCGGCCTTGCGTTTGGCCTCGGCCGCCGCCTCCTTGCGCTTCGCCTCGGCCGCCGCTGCCTCCTGACGCTGGCGTTCCTGCTCCGCAGCCTGCTTGCGTTCACGCTCCTGTGCAAGCTCACGCTGGCGTGCGGTCTCCGCAGCCTGCTCCTGCTGGACTCTAAGCTGATCCAGACGCTGCTGTTCCCGCTCGGCTTCGCGCCTGTCCTGCGCCGCCTGTTCCTCGCGGCGTCGTTGTGCTGCCCGCTGCTCCTCCAGCTGGCGATCCTGTTTGGTGCGGATCGCACTCTCGTCGACTACCCTCGCCTTGATCGAAATCTGCGGTGGCACGATCGGTGGCCGGCTCAGCGCAAAGCTGACCGTGAGCAACGCAGCCAGCGCCACATGCAGGCCTGTGGCCCAGCCCATCGGCACCATGTGTTCGCGCAGAAAGGGTGGCATCGGCAGCGTCGACCTACTCCGACTCGGGTTCGCCGAGATCCACCGGCGCGACATCCAGGGGATCGGTCAAAAAACCGATCTGTTCGGCACCGGCCTGCTGCAGCAAGACCATGGCGGTGACCACCTGACCATAGGGCACGAGCGTGTCAGCCTTGACCAGCACCGGTGTCTCCGGCGAGCGGCGCAACACGGCTGCAGTGCGTTTGACCACGGTGCGCTGGTCCAGCGCCGACTCCGTGTCGTCACCGATGTTCAGATACAGCAGACCCTCGCGATTGATGCTGAGCACCAGCGGCTCGGATTCAGGCGCGTCGAGCGCCTCGGCGCCGGCCTTGGGCAGCTCGACCTCGATACCCTGGGTGAGCAGCGGCGCAGTGACCATAAAGATGATCAGCAGCACCAGCATCACATCGATATACGGGACGACGTTGATCTCGCCCATCAACCGCCGTTTGTGATCAACGCGAGCCATGGACCTGTTCCTCGCGGCGGCTGGCCCGCGCATAGCGCTGGAGGATGCTCGAGAACTCCTCCATAAAGGTGTCGTAACGACTTTCCAGACGGCCTACCTGATCGGCATAACGGTTGTAGGCGATCACTGCGGGGATGGCTGCGAACAGGCCCATGGCGGTCGCCACCAGCGCCTCGGCGATGCCAGGGGCCACCATCGCCAGCGTCGCCTGCTGGACGTTTCCCAAACCGCGGAACGCGTTCATGATCCCCCAGACGGTGCCGAACAGGCCCACATAGGGACTGGTTGAGCCGACCGTGGCCAGCATCGCGAGGTTCTGTTCCAGCCGGTCCGCCTCACGCATCTGGGACACGCCCATCGCCCGGCGGCAGCCCTCCAGGATCGCGCCGGGCGTGATGTCATCCTGATCGCGCAGGCGTCCAAACTCGCGGAATCCGGCTTCGAAGATCCCTTCCATCCCGGTGGCCGCCTGTTCGCGCCCGCTGATGCGGCGGTACATGGCCGACAGATCACCGCCGGACCAGAATTCACTTTCGAAGCGATCCGCGCGGCGCCGTGCATCGGCCAGCACGCCGCGCTTGCGCAGGATCACCGCCCAGGAGGCGATGGATGCCAGCAGCAGCGCGAGCATCACCAGCTGCACGATCAGGCTTGCCTCCATCACCAGGCTGAGAAATGACATATCGTTGGTCATCGATCGCGCTCCATGGCTGCGAGTAATTCTTCGGGTATCGGTCTCGGACTCAGGCTGGCCGCTTCGACACAGGCGGCGTCGACGCTCGCCTCGACCAGCCGCTCCTGCTGGCCGTCATCCCGGTAGATGGTCTGAGCAAAGCGCATCGACACGCGCCGACGTCGCGCCAGCTCGGCAGTCACGCACAGCAGGTCGTTAAAGCGCGCCGGTTTCCGATACCGGATCTCGACGCCGGTGATCATAAACAACAGACCGTGCTGTTCCAGCAACTCGGTCTGATCGCAGCCAAGGCTGCGCAGCCATTCGGTGCGGGCGCGCTCGAGGAAGCGGAGATAGTTAGCGTAATACACCACGCCGCCCAGATCCGTGTCCTCGTAGTAGACCCTCACGGGCCAGGTGAACATGCTCTGTCTTCCCAGATAACAGGGTTGCAGGTCGATATTGTGAGGCAGGCGGTCCCCGCGGTCAAAACTTCAGCGTTTGCAGCTATTTATCGTTGAAAAGTGACATGCTTTCAGAAGTCTTGTCTGCGCTGGGCAGCGGCAGCCCGAAATGCAGATAGGCGTGACGGGTGGCGACCCGGCCACGTGCGGTCCGCATCAAAAAGCCCTGCTGGATCAGATAGGGCTCGAGCACGTCCTCGATCGTGCCGCGTTCCTCGCCGATGGCGGCGGCCAGACTCTCGACACCGACCGGTCCGCCATCGAATTTTTCGATAATCGTCAGCAGCAGCTTGCGGTCCATCACGTCAAAACCGTGAGGATCCACATCCAGCATGTCCATCGCCGCCGTCGCGACCGCCTCGCTGACCCGGCCGTCTGCTTCGACCTCCGCAAAGTCGCGCACTCTGCGCAGCAGCCGGTTGGCGATCCGCGGCGTCCCTCTGGCCCGACGCGCGATCAATGCCGCGCCCGGTCCATCGATAGGCAGCCCGAGGATCTCCGCCGAGCGCAGCACGATGCGGCCGAGTTCTTCTTCGTTATAAAACTCCAGACGCTGGACGATGCCGAAGCGGTCGCGCAACGGCGAGGTCAACAGACCCGCGCGGGTGGTCGCGCCAACCAGCGTAAACGGTGGCAATTCGAGCTTGATCGAACGGGCTGCGGGCCCTTCGCCGATCATGATATCCAGCTGGAAATCCTCCATCGCCGGATACAGCACCTCTTCCACCACCGGGCTGAGACGATGGATCTCGTCCACGAACAACACGTCGTGGGCCTCCAGATTGGTCAGGATCGCGGCCAGGTCACCCGGACGTTCCAGCACCGGTCCGGCGCTGTGGCGCAGATTGACCCCCAATTCATTCGCAATGATGTGGGCCAGGGTGGTCTTGCCCAGACCCGGCGGGCCAAAGATCAGACAATGATCCAGCGCCTCGGCGCGCTGACGGGCGGCCTTGATAAACACGCCCATCTGTTTCTTGACCGCCGGCTGACCCACATACTCTTCGAGCAACCGCGGCCTGATGGCCCGCTCGATGGCTTCCTCGTCGCCCTGGGTGGCGGCCGAAATCAGTCGATCCTGCTCGATCATGGTCGCCTACTTTACCGCGGCCTGCAGCGCCCGGCGGATAATTTCCTCCGTCGTCAGCCCCTTGCTGTCGATGTCCTTGAGCAGACGGATCGCCTCGGCGGGTTTGTAACCCAGCGCCACCAGGGCCCCAAATGCCTCATCGCTGGCCGCGACCGGACCACTGGCCACCAGCGCACCGGACTTGCCGCCCGCCGCACCGGCGTCGATCCGATCGCGCATCTCGACGATCAGCCGCTCCGCGGTCTTCTTGCCGATGCCAGGCACCTTGACCAGGCTGGCCGTGTCTTCGGTCTGTACGCAGCGGACAAAACCCGAGACGCTGATCCCGGAGAGGATGCCAAGCGCCATCTTGGCGCCGATCCCGGAGATCCTCAGCAGGCTGCGGAACAGGCGGCGTTCATCCTCGGTGGCGAAGCCATACAGGGTCTGCGCGTCCTCGCGCACCACCAGGTGGGTCAGCAGCGTCAGCGATTCGCCGATGCCCGGCAGGTCGTAGAAGGTCGACATGGGCGCTTCGACCTCATAACCCACGCCATTGACATCGATGACCAGCTGCGGCGGCTGCTTCGCCGCGAGTTTTCCACGCAGGAATCCGATCATCGACTCCTCCCCGCCGCGGTCGCGTCGGTCAGGCGGCGCACGGTGCGCATATGAACATGACAGATCGCGACGGCCAGTGCGTCGCCGGCATCGCTCTGCAGCCGGCCCTCGATACCCAGCAGCCGCTTGACCATGGTCTGGACCTGCGCCTTGTCGGCGGCGCCGGTACCGGTGAGCGTCTGTTTTATCTCGCGCGCCGCGTATTCATGGATCGGGAGATCATGGCCAAAACTGGCGCACAGCGCCGCGGCCCGGGCATGACCCAGCTTTAACGCGCTGTCGGCATTGCGATGCATAAACACGCGTTCCACGGCGACTTCATCGGGCGCATATTGTTCGAACACGACGCCCATCTGCTCGAAGATCTCCTGCAAACGCGCGTTAAAGCTCTCGCCGCGAGTGCGCACGCAGCCGCTGGCGACGTAAGTCATGCGCTGCCCGTCAACGATCACCACGCCGAATCCCGTGGCCTGCGAGCCAGGATCGATGCCGAGGATGGTGAGCCGTGTCGCCATCCGCAGCTAGCCGTCGCGCTCCAGCAGGTCCGGGTCCATATCAGCGTTGGTGTAGACGTTTTGCACGTCATCCAGATCCTCCAGCAGATCCAGCATCTTGAGCATCGAGACCGCCTGATCGTCCTCCAGATCGGCGCTGGTCGTGGGCCACATCGTGACCTCGGCGGATTCTGGCTTGTTCGAGGCCGCGAGCATCTTCTCCTTCACGCTCTCGAATTCCGCCGGCTCGGTGATCACGTCGACGGAACCGTCGTCGTTGACCACCACGTCATCGGCACCGGCCTCGAGTGCCGCCTCGAGAATGGCGTTGTCATCAGCGCCGGCCGGGTAGCTGAGCACGCCACAGTGTTTGAACAGGAACGCGACCGAGCCGTCCGAACCCAGATTGCCGCCAAATTTGGAAAACGCGTGACGCACGTCCGCCACGGTGCGATTGCGGTTGTCGGTCATACATTCGACCATCACGGCGGCGCCACCCGGGCCGTAACCCTCGTAGCGCACTTCCTCAAAATCCGCACCATCGAGCTCGCCGGCACCACGTTTGATCGCCCGCTCGATATTGTCCTTGGGCATGCTCTCGGCCTTGGCCTTGTCGATCGCCAGCCGCAGCCGGGGATTCATGTTCGGATCCGGATCACCCAGACGGGCGGCCGTGGTGATCTCCCGGATCAGCCGGGTAAAGATCTTGCCGCGTTTCGCATCCTGAGCGCCTTTGCGATGCTTGATGTTCGCCCACTTACTGTGTCCAGCCATGAGAAACCGTTTATGAACAGATAGTTGAAAACAGACGATGGCCGCTACGGCACGGCAGCCGTTAGCCCGCAAGCTTACCCGGCGGTCCCGCCGGGCGTCCACGGCAGAGGCTCAGAACCGGGCTCTGACGCCGATCAGCCAGCCCCCGTCGATGTTCCGCGAGCCGGCCTCGTCGAGTTTGACCCGGGTGCGGCGCCAGCCCACATAGACATCGGCGTCCGGGATGACCGAATAACCGCCCCAGACGGTGAAATCGAGGAAATTTTCGGTATCGCCGAAGGCGAGCACATTGGGCGCGTAGTACAGACTGGTACCAAGCCCAAACCGGTCGTACTCGGGCACCGTATAGCGCAGGAATCCACCGACGCCAAGGTTGACGCCGTCCTCGTCTTCCGCACCGTCGTGACTGACATAGCTGAGCCGCAGACCGACGCCCGCCTTGAGCGGCCCGGCGGCCAGGGCCTTGCCGGTGACATGGCCGGCCACGCTGGCGGCGTCACCGTTGTTGCTATGCAGCCAGGAGCCGTCGAAGACCAGATTGTTGCTGGGCGACGGTATCTCCACGGTCAGGCGCGCGGCGTTGTTGTTGACATTGAGATCCACCTCGGCGGCCGCAGCCGGGCCAGCGCTCAGCAGCGTCAGAATCAGGCAGGAGAATCCTGGCTTGTACGAAAATTTCATGAAATACCCATCAAGATGCGCGTCGGAGGACGCATTCGAAGCGGGTATGATAACGACAATAGCGGCCAGCGCACAGGAGCCCTGGACATCGTCGAGACACCGCATCAAAAGCGCGAAGCCAGTGACGCTCTGATGGCGGGCGC
Organism: Gammaproteobacteria bacterium; assembly: GCA_049669065.1. Lineage (GTDB taxonomy): Bacteria > Pseudomonadota > Gammaproteobacteria > Steroidobacterales > XN24 > CAMYOC01. The sequence continues at coordinate 4,293 of JBATKC010000096.1, read as the reverse complement.
GTCAGGCCTGCGCGATGAGGTCCTGGCCGCGACCGAATCGGAGGCCGCGGCCCGTGCCGCTGCCGAAGCCTCGAGTCTGGTAGAGATCCTTGACGACCTCAAACCCGACCCGGAGATCCGGGCGGCCGCCCTGTTGTTCCCACTTGCCGCAGCGGGCGTACTGCCTGGCGAGCTCATCACCAAGCGGTGTGGCGCAGAGACCCGTCGCCTGGTCAGGGAACTGGTCAAGCTCGGTTCCTTCGGCCTGCCGCCGCGTTGGGAACCGGGCAAGCCGCTGCCTCCGGCCCAGGCCGAGACCCTGCGGCGCATGCTGCTGGCCATCGTCGCGGACGTGCGTCTGGTCACGGTGCGGCTGGCCGAGCAATTGCGCCGTATGCGGGCGGCCAAGAACGCCGGCGATGATCAGCGCCAGCGGGTCGCCACCGAGACCCGCGTCATTTTTGCCCCGCTGGCCAATCGGCTCGGGATCTGGCACCTCAAATGGGAGCTCGAAGATCTGGCCTTCCGCTATCTGGAGGCGGACACCTACCATGGCTTGGCCAAGGCACTAAGCGAGCGTCGCTCCGAGCGGGAACGCCGGATCGGCGCGGTCATCGAGCAGCTCACCGGCGAACTCGAGAAAGTCGGTATCAAGGGCTCGATAAAGGGCCGACCCAAGCACATCTACAGCATCTGGCGGAAGATGCAGCGTAAAGAGGTGGGACTGGAGTCGATCTTTGACGTCAGTGCAGTGCGCGTGCTGGTCGACTCGGTGGCGGATTGTTACGCGGTGCTCGGCATCGTGCACAGCCTGTGGCCCTATCTGCCCGGCGAGTTCGACGATTACATCGCCAGCCCGAAAGGCAATGACTACCGCTCGCTGCACACCGCGGTGATCGGCCCGGACGAGGAGCCGCTGGAAGTCCAGATCCGTACCCGGGAGATGGACGCCCACGCGGAACTGGGCGTCGCCGCACACTGGCGTTACAAAGAGGGCGGCGGCGCCAGCGCGGCCTTCGAACGCAAGATCACCTGGCTGAGACAACTGCTTGAACCCGCCGAAGAAGACCCGGAGCGCGACTTTATCGAGCGTATCGGCGAGGCGGTCTTCGAGGATCGGGTCTATGCGGTGACGCCGGATGGCGACGTGGTGGATCTGCCGGCCGGCGCGACCCCGCTGGACTTCGCCTATTACGTGCATACCGATGTGGGCCACCATTGTCGCGGAGCCAAGATCAACGGTCGCATGGTGCCGTTGACCCACAAGATCAACAACGCCGACAAGGTCGAGATCATCACCGCACAGTCGGCGCATCCCAGCCGCGACTGGCTGATCCCGCAACGGGGATATCTGGCCTCGGCCCGCAGTCGCAACAAGGTCCGTGCCTGGTTCCGGCGTCAGGACAAGGAGATCAATCGCAAGCAGGGCCGCGCGATGCTGGAGAAAGAATTCCATCGCATGGCCGTCGCCCCTGATCTGACACGGCTGGCCGAAGAACTCCATCAGGCCGATGCGGAGCAGCTCTATCTGGCGATCGGCGCCGGCGACGTTACGCTGGGTGCCGTGGCCCATGCGGTTGACCGGATTCAGCCGGCGCCTGCCGACTTGCCGGCATTGGAAAAAACCCGCCGCAGCACCAAAGGCCGCCGCGCCTCGGGTGGGATCGTAGTATCCGGCGTGGGCGACCTGATGACGCATCTGGCACGCTGCTGCCGCCCGGTGCCGCCGGAGGATATCGCCGGTTATCTGACTCTGGGCCGCGGCGTCAGCATCCATCGTCAGGACTGCAGAAATCTGCTACGGCTGCGGGATACCAATCCGGAACGCGTGATGGCCGTGGCATGGGGTGAGGCCGGGGACGGCGGATTCACCGCAGACATCACCGTCGACGCTTACGACCGCCGCGGCCTGCTGCGGGACATCTCCGCGGTGCTGACCGACGAACACATCGACATCATCGCCAGCAACACGCGCACCGACCGCGCCCGCAACACCGCCACTATCGATCTGACGGTGGTGATCCGGGGCATGGATCAGCTCAGTCGGCTGCTACATCGGATCGGCGGGCTGAGCAACGTGTTCGGCGTGCGCCGGCGCGGCTGATCGCTCCGCACTATTTATTGATCGCGTGGATGGCCCGCTTGTCGACGGCCAGTGCCGCCTCATGCACGGCCTCGGACAGGGTCGGATGGGCATGGATGGTGCGCTGCAGGTCCTCGGCGCTGGCCGAGAACTCCATGCCGAGCACGATCTCGCCGATCAATTCGCCGGCCATCGGGCCAAGGATATGGGCGCCGATGATCAGATCGTCATCGGCGGAAGCGATAATCTTGACCATACCGACGGCCTGCTCCATGCCCTTGGCGCGGCCGTTGGCGGCAAACGAGAAGGTGCCTACCTTGTACGGCTGGCCCGACTCTTTCGCCTGTTCCTCGGTCTTGCCCACCCAGGCCACCTCGGGTGCGGTGTAGATGATCGAGGGGATCACCGCGTAGTTGACTTCCGCCACTTCGCCGGCGATCAGATCTGCCACCATTACGCCCTCTTCCGAACCCTTATGCGCCAGCATCGGGCCGCGCACCGCGTCGCCCACGGCCCACACGCCGTCGACGCCGGTACGGCATTCATCATCGACCCTGATAAAGCCGCGCTCGTCGAGTTCGACCCCGGTGCCCGGGCCCAGCAGACCATCCGTGTAGGGTCGGCGGCCGACCGCCACCACGACCTTGTCCACTTCTAATTGCTGCGCACCGGCCTTGTCTTCATAGGTGAGCGTGACCCCCTTATCGCCGGTCTCGGCAGCGGTCACCTTGGCACCCAGCTTGATATCGAGCCCCTGGCGCTTGAACTGGCGCAACGCGTCTTTGGCGATCTGGCGATCGGCCATGAACAGGAAATCATCCATCGCTTCGAGCACCGTAACCTCGGATCCGAGCCGCTTCCACACGCTGCCCAGCTCGAGACCGATCACGCCGCCGCCGATCACGCCCAGCCGCGGCGGTACCGCATCAAATTCCAGCGCGCGCCAGGAATCGACCACCGTGACCTCGTCAAACGGGACCGACTTCAACTCGATCGGCTCCGAACCGGTGGCCAGCACCACATGATCGGCCTCGAGCATCCTCTCCGCGCCGTCATGCGAGACATACCTGACCTTGCCATCGCCGAGGAACTCGCCGCTGCCCTGCAGACCGTCCACCTTGTTGGCCTTGAACAGCGCCGTAATCCCCCCGGTCAGCTGTTTGACGATGCCGGCTTTACGCTTCTGCATGGCCGCGATGTCCATCGACACCTCACCGGTGCTGATGCCATGGACCGAGAATTCCTCCCGCGCACGGTGGTAAAGCTCGGAACTCTCGAGCAGGGCTTTGGAGGGGATACAGCCGGCATTGAGACAAGTGCCGCCGAACGCAGTACTGCCATCGTAGTTCTTCCACTTGTCGATGCAGGCGGCCTTCAGTCCATGTTGCCCGGCGCGGATCGCGGCCACGTAGCCGGCCGGACCGGCGCCGATCACGATGACGTCGTACTTGTCGCTCATTTCGTTCACCTGTTGGATATGGCGGCGGCCGGGATGGCTGGCGGCCGCGGCTAATCTTGCTCGCTCAGATCTGGATCAGCAGCCGCCCCGGGTCTTCCAGCGATTCCTTGACGCTGACCAGGAACTGCACTGCCTCACGACCATCGATGATGCGGTGATCGTAGGTCAGCGCGATATACATCATCGGCCGGATGCAGATCTCTCCGTCCACGACCATCGGCCGCTCCTGGATCTTGTGCATGCCGAGGATCGCGCTTTGTGGCGGGTTGAGGATCGGCGTCGACATCAGCGAACCAAACACGCCGCCATTGGTGATGGTAAACGTCCCGCCGGTGAGCTCGCCGATCTGGATCTGGCCGTCGCGGGCGCGGGTCGCATAGTCGACGATACTGGATTCGATATCGGCGAAGCTCATGCTCTCGGCATTACGCAACACCGGCACCAGCAGCCCGCGCTCGGTCGAGACTGCGATACCGACATCGTGATAGTCGTGATAGACGATGTCATGGTCTTCGATCGAGGCATTGACCACCGGGAATTTGCGTAGCGCCTCAACCGCGGCCTTGACGAAAAACGACATATAGCCGATGCGTACGCCGTACTTCTTCTCGAAACTGTCACGATACTGTTTGCGCAGGCGCATCACCTCGGTCAGATCCACTTCGTTGAAGGAAGTCAGCATCGCGGCGGCGTGCTGCGCCTCGACCATGCGGTCAGCGATCCGCGCACGCAGACGGGTCATCGGAACCCGCCGCTCACCGCGGCTCCCGGC
>JBATKC010000095.1:0-2343 GCA_049669065.1 Gammaproteobacteria bacterium | reverse complement strand
GTGGATCGCGGCCAGCGAGCCAAACACCGCGTAGCCGTCATCGGCGCCGCCGCGGCCATAGAGCTTGCCGTCACGCAGCGTCGGCACCCAGGGATCGAGATCGGCCTCCCAGCCGGTGAATTCGGGCTGCTTGTCCAGGTGTCCATAGAGCAGCACCGTATCGTCCGTGGTGCCCGCGACCTCGATAAACAGCAGCGGCGTGCGATTCTCCAGCCGCACCACCTCGATGGTCATCCCGGCCAGTGGCTGGGCCCGGCACCAGCGCTCCATCAGCGCGACCGCCGCGTCCATATGGCCGTTGGCCTGCCAGTCAGGATCGAACCCTGGCGACTTGTTGGGGATCCGCACGTATTCGCAAAGCTCCGGCACGATGCTCTCGTCCCAGGTCTGATCCACAAAGGTGCCTATCCGGGCGGGGTCCATGGCGTATCTCTCATTTGCGTTTTGGGTCCCTGGCATTCTCGCGGGATGTGGCCGACAGAGCAATGGCTTTCGCCTCCGCGCCAATCGTCTCGATACCTTAGCTCCTCTTCCATAAAACAGCGGCTTGCAAGCGGTATGTAATAACGTTTCGAGGTCTGAATCTCAGGGCTTTGACTGCGGGTCGGCCGGCAAATTTCCGGATTCCGGGGCAGGGCGCGGATTCACGCGCACAGGCTCGCCGTCCTGAAGTATGTAGTGGGCGGCCTCGAATGGCAGGTAATACCTGATGTTGCCATCGCTGCGCGTTTCGGCTCCGGTGTGCCGCACATCGAGCACGACTCTGCCACGCCAATCCAAAGTCGGTCTGAAGACCGGGGTGTACTCAGGCCACTGGTCGTTCTCCAGCACGATGAGGCGATCGCGATTGCCAGTGGAATGGCTGTAGCCGTACACAGTGAAGACAGAGGTCTCGGGCGCCACCTGCGCGCGGCTTTCTGCCCCCAGCGATGTGTATGGCAGGAGCATCAGCGCCGGCAGGATCAGATAACCCGCAATGACCGCGGCAAGGACGAGCGCGGCCATTGAGAAGATGGTTACGGGTTTGCCAGGCATGGCGCTAAATCGCTCGAAGAAAGCCGGCCGTTGATAGCCCCACAGAGTCAATCCGGCATAGATCAGCAGTGAGCCTGCCGCGATGACAACGACTGGGAGCGTGGGCGCAACGAAGATAATCAGTGCGCCGAAACTATACGTGTTGTGGTACTCCACATAGAGCCACGTCAACGCGAGACCTGCGAGCACGGCCCCGCCGCAGAGCGCGAAGCCCAAACACCAGACGACGTGACTGCGCGACAGACTTGCGCGTCTCAGGCAGAAACCACCGATCAGCAGCGCGGCTACCACCTCGACAGCGGGCAGCACGAAATAGAGGAGGGCCTGGTCAGTCACGGACCATCAGGACGCCGATTCCCCGGGCGTCGGCAGTCCGAAAAACAAGCGGGCATTGGCGCTGGTTTCTGCCGCGACCCGTTCCGGATCACGGTCCGCAGCCGCGGCCACGACGCCGAGGATATGTGCCAGATGGCAGGGCTCGTTGCGGCGCGTGCGTGGCCTGGGCTTCAGATCTCTCGGCAGCAGATACGGCGCATCGGTCTCCAGCATCAGCCGGTCCGGAGGTATATGGCGGAGCAGCGACTTCAGATGCCCGCCGCGACGTTCGTCGCAGATCCAGCCGGTGATCCCGATCGACAAACCGAGGTCCAAACAGTCGTCCAGCTCCCGGCGATCGGCGGTAAAGCAATGGGCAACCCCACGCGGGATCCCCGCGATATGCTCGCGCAGGATGGCGCAGAAGCGTTCATGGGCGTCACGCTGATGCAGGAACACCGGCAGGTTTAACTCGCTCGCCAGCGCGAGCTGCTGGTGGAAGGCGCTCTCCTGATCAGCTGGCGGAGAGAAGTTGCGGAAGAAATCCAGCCCGCACTCGCCGATGGCGGTGACCACCGGGTCCGCAGCCAGCTGTTGGATCCAGGCACGGTCATCCGAGTCGAAGTCACGTGCATGGTGAGGGTGAACCCCGGCGGTGGCGAAAAGAACGCCCGGGTAATCATGCGACAGCTGCCGGGCCCGCTGGCTTGATTCGCGACAGCTTCCGGTCACGATCATGGTGTCGACGCCGGCTGCCCGGGCGCGGGCCAGGACCTCGTCACGGTCATGGTCGAAGCTGTCGTGAGCCAGATTGACGCCGATGTCGATCAGCTGCACCGGAATGGGAATCCTCTAGAGTGACGACCGGCGATCAGAAAACCCGCCCTATCGGGTATTCTCCGAATCCGGCTGATCTGTCCCTTGCGCCGCAAATCTGACCGCCCGGGACGCGGCTTTGCGGCGGACGCCGGCGGAGGGGCGATGCTCTGGGCG
>JBATKC010000094.1:0-10028 GCA_049669065.1 Gammaproteobacteria bacterium | reverse complement strand
GATCAGCTCCGGCTCCACCGCCTCCACCGGCAGCTTCATACCGATGTACTCCTCGATCTCGGGCAGGGTCATCACGTAGTTCTCACAGCCGAAGCTGACCGCGTTGCCCGTCGCGCCGGCCCGGGCGGTCCGCCCGATGCGATGCACGTAGTCTTCCGCGTCCTGCGGCAAGTCGTAATTCACCACGTATTCCACGTCCGGGATATGCAGCCCCCGAGACGCTACATCGGTACCGACCAGCACCGGCAGCAAGCCGGTCTGGAAGTCTTTCAGCATGCGCTGCCGTTTGCGCTGGGGTACGTCGCCGGACATGGCTTCGGCTTTGATGCCATTGGCGCCGAGATAGGCGGCGACCTGTTCGGCATCGCGCTTCATATTGACAAAGACCATGGTCCGGCGCGCATCCAGGCGCCGCAACAGGCCGATCAGCAGCGGCAGCTTCTCGGTGTTGGAGGGGAAATAGATGCACTGCTTGACCCGGTCGGCGGTGACCTTCTCGGGTTCGATCCGCACCAGTTCCGGATCATTCATGTGTTCATAGGCAAGCTCCATCACCCGATGACTCAGAGTGGCGGAGAACAGCATATTGAGTCGCTCTGCCGGGGGTGGCAGCCGGCGCATCACATAGCGGATGTCCTTGATAAAACCGAGGTCGAACATGCGGTCCGCTTCATCAAGCACCATCACCTGAATGCCGCGGAAACTGAATACACCCTGTTTGAAATAGTCGATGATCCGCCCCGGCGTGCCGATCAGGAAGTCGACCCCGGCGGCGAGTTGGTTACGCTGTTTGTCGTAGTCCGTGCCGCCATAAGCCAGGCCGAGGGTGAAACCGGTGTTCTGGCCCAGCAGTTCGGCGTCCTTGTGGATCTGGATGGCCAGCTCCCGGGTCGGCGCCAGGATCAGGCAACGCGGATCGTTGGAACGACGTTGCGGCAGGGAAGGGTGGCGATACAGATAGTCGAATGCCGCCAGCAGGAACGCGGCGGTCTTCCCGGTGCCGGTCTGGGCCTGGCCGGCCACATCCTTGCCTTTGAGCGCGATGGGCAGGGTCTTGGCCTGGATCGGGGTGCAGAAACTAAAGCCGGCGTCTTCGACACCGCGGGCAACATCCGCCGTCAGGCCGAGTTCCTCGAAGGTGAGCTTGCTGAGATGTGAGTCCGGCATGATGACTTAATTTTCACCGCGAAAGCTGGTATAAAACTTGATTAACGAGTAACGTCCGGGCCAGAATAACGGTTCGGGGCATTGGACCCGCCTTCCCCGAGACGCTCTGTCACCGACCGATTCCAGTAATTCCCAGTCAGTAGCGGCGAGAGACCGCGACATTGTGCCTGATCAGACCCTGCGCGTCACATGGCGCGGGAGCGGCTGGAACCACGGGATCGGCGGGCCAGACAGCGATCAACACCAATAAATCCCAATATCGAGAGACGACGGAGGAGAATGTAGTGAGCGATCACATCGTTTACACCACGGATTCCAGCTTCAAGACGGACGTGCTGGACTCGGATCTGCCAGTGTTGCTGGATTTTTGGGCAGAGTGGTGCGGCCCCTGCAAGATGATCGCGCCGATCCTTGACGAGATCGCCGGCGAGTACCAGGGCAAGGTGCGCGTGGCCAAGATCAATATCGACGAGAATCCGCTGACGCCGCCGAAATTCGGCATCCGCGGGATCCCGACCCTCATGCTGTTCAAAAATGGCACCGTCGAGGCCCAGAAAGTGGGCGCGGTATCGAAAGGGCAGCTTTCCGAGTTTTTGGACGAGAATCTGTGAGAGGCTACTTGGGTAATAATCCTCCCCGCGGACGCGGCAACAAACAGGCTCAGGGACAAGGGCGCTCTGGTTCCGGCAACAAGAAGCCGCGGCGCCGCAAACAACACTCTGAGGAATTCCCTGATCTGCAGGAATTCGAAGTCATTTCCGAAGAGGATCTGGCTCGCAGCGAAAAGGCCATGCACCTCACCGAGCTCAAGCAGAAGCCGGTGGCGGAGCTGGTCGAACTGGGCACGGCCATGGGGCTGGAGAACCTGGCTCGCTCGCGCAAGCAGGACATCATCTTCTCGATCCTCAAGGCCCATGCGCGCAATGGCGAGGATATCTATGGCGATGGCGTGCTCGAGATCTTGCAGGACGGTTTCGGCTTTTTGCGTTCGGCCGACAGTTCGTATCTGGCCGGCCCCGACGATATCTATGTCTCCCCCAGTCAGATCCGTCGCTTCAATCTGCGCACCGGTGACAGCGTATCCGGCCTGATCCGGCCGCCCAAGGACGGCGAGCGCTACTTTGCGCTGCTCAAAGTCGGCAAGATAAATCTCGATGCGCCGGAGAACGCGCGTAACAAGGTCCTGTTCGAGAATCTGACGCCGCTGTTCCCTACCGAGCGCCTCAAGCTCGAGTGCGGGACCGGCAGCACCGAGGATCTCACCGCCCGCATCATCGATCTGGTCGCCCCGATCGGCAAGGGTCAGCGCGGTCTGCTGGTGTCACCGCCGAAGGCCGGCAAGACGATGCTGCTGCAGAATATCGCCTCGTCGATCGCGGCCAACCATCCGGAATGCGACCTGATGGTCCTGCTCATCGACGAGCGGCCCGAGGAGGTCACGGAGATGGCGCGCACGGTGCGTGGCGAAGTCGTCTCGAGCACCTTCGATGAGCCGGCCAGCCGGCACGTCCAGGTTGCGGAGATGGTGATCGAGAAGGCCAAACGCCTGGTCGAGCACAAGCGCGACGTGGTCATCCTGCTGGATTCGATCACGCGCCTGGCGCGCGCCTACAACACGGTGGTGCCGTCCTCGGGCAAAGTGCTGACCGGTGGTGTCGATGCCAACGCGCTGCAGCGTCCCAAGCGATTCTTTGGCGCCGCCCGCAATATCGAGGAAGGCGGCAGCCTGACCATCATCGCCACGGCGCTGGTGGATACCGGCTCGAGGATGGACGACGTGATCTTCGAGGAATTCAAGGGCACCGGTAATTCGGAGGTGCATCTGGATCGCCGGATCGCCGAGAAACGCATCTTCCCTGCCATCAACATCAATCGCTCCGGCACGCGCAAGGAAGAGTTGCTGACCCGTCCCGACGAGCTGCAGAAGATGTGGATCCTGCGCAAGCTGTTGCATCCGATGGACGAACTCGCGGCTATCGAGTTCCTGTTGAGCAAGCTGCAGGACACCAAGACCAATGACCAGTTCTTAGACTCGATGAAACGTTAGAGTTCTGCTCGACCCGCTTGTGCGGACGGCGCCTCACGGCGCCGTTCGTATTTGGGCCGCAGCAATCCGTAGCGGTGGGTAACCCGCGTCGTGGCGGATTCCCCGGAGGTGGCGCCCCCGCGCAGGATCAGGTCTCGCGTCGTATCGCCCGGTAGCCGATGTCGCGGCGGCAGAACATGCCGTCCCATTGGATCGCATCGACGACTTCATAGGCGCGGCGTTGGGCTGCTGCGACCGTGTCGCCGAGCGCCACGGCGCACAGTACGCGACCGCCGTTGGTCATGACCCGGCCCTGATCGTCCAGCGTGGTGCCGGCGTGGAAGACTTTGACGTCGTCGCCCTGGATCGAATCCAGCCCTGAGATAAGGTCGCCCCTGGCATAACTGTCGGGGTAGCCGCCTGCCGCCAGAACCACGCCGAGCGCAGCGCGCGGGTCCCATTCCACGCGGTGCTGACCCAGGGTCCCGTCCAGCGCCGCCAGACACAGTAGAGGCAGATCCGAGCGCATACGCATCAGTATCGGCTGCGTCTCCGGATCGCCAAAACGGCAGTTGAATTCCAGCACATGCGGGGTGCCCTGTGCATCGATCATCAGGCCCGCATAGAGGAAGCCAGTGTAGGGCATACCTTCCGCCGCGAGCCCACGCACGGTCGGCTGCATGACTTCACGCATGATGCGATCATGCATCGCCGGCGTGACCACCGGGGCCGGGGAGTAGGCGCCCATACCGCCCGTGTTGGGACCCTGGTCGCCTTCATCCCGTGCCTTGTGATCCTGCGACGTCGCCAGGGGCAGGATCACATCTCCGGCGACCATCGCGATAAAGCTGGCTTCTTCGCCCTGCAGGAACTGTTCGACCACGATGCTGGCGCCCGCGGAGCCGAACGCGCCTTCGTCGAGCATGGCGGTGGCCGCCTCCACGGCTTCGTCGACGGTATGCGCGACGATCACGCCCTTGCCGGCCGCCAGCCCGTCCGCTTTGACCACCAGCGGGGCGCCCTGGCGGCGGATGTAATCCAGCGCCGGCGCCAGACTGTCAAAGCTGGCGTAAGCGGCCGTGGGGATAGCGTGACGCTGCAGGAACTCCTTGGTAAAGCGCTTTGAGCCCTCGAGCTGCGCGCTCGCGGAGAGCGGTCCGAAACAGTTCAGTCCTCGTTCCTGGAAGCGGTTGACAAGCCCCGCCACGAGTGGCGCCTCGGGGCCGACGATGCTCAGGTCGATGGCATGCTCGGCGGCAAAGCGCAGCAGGCCGTCGATGTCCTCCGCATCGATCGGCAGATTCTCGACGCCCGGCTCCCCGGCGGTACCGGCGTTACCCGGTGCGACGAACACCTGTTCGACGTGATCCGATCGTGCACACTGCCAGGCCAGCGCATGTTCCCGGCCGCCTCCGCCAATAACCAGTACTTTCATCCTCTGCGCCTCTGTTCGATGGCCCGCCGGGGAGCGGCCTCAGTGCCGGAAATGCCGCACGCCGGTAAACGCCATCGCCAGTCCGCGCTCATCGGCGGCCGCGATCACTTCTTCATCGCGGATCGAGCCGCCAGGCTGGATGATGGCGCTGATCCCGTGTTCGGCGCCGGCGTCGACACCGTCGCGGAAGGGGAAGAATGCGTCCGAGGCCATCACCGATCCCCGCACTTCGAGACCGGCGTCAGCCGCCTTGATTGCCGCGATCCGGGTGCTGTAGACGCGGCTCATCTGTCCGGCGCCGACGCCGATGGTCATGTTGTCGCGGGCGAATATGATGGCGTTGGACTTGACGAAACGAACCACGCTCCAGGCGAACAGCATATCGCGCAGCTCGGCCGCATCCGGTGTCCGTGCGCTGACTACGTTCAGATCGGAGGCCTCGATTACGCGGTCGTCCGGCGTCTGCACCAGCAGACCACCGCCGACACGCTTCAGGTCCATACCGGCGGTGGGGGACGTGGTGTCGACGATGAGCACGCGGACGTTCTTTTTCGCCTTCAGCGCGGCGGCGGCTTCGTCGCTCACTGACGGTGCGATGATGACTTCTACAAATTGCTGTCCGGTGATGGCGGCGGCGGTCGCGCCGTCCAGGGGGCGGTTGAACGCGATGATGCCACCGAAAGCCGAGGTGGGGTCGGTGCTGTACGCGCGCTGATAGGCTTCCCCGACATCCGCGGCCACCGCCACGCCACAGGGGTTGGCGTGTTTGACGATTACGCAGGCCGGCGCGTCGAATTGAGCGACACACTGCAGTGCCGCGTCTGCATCGGCGATGTTGTTGTAGGAGAGTTCCTTGCCCTGCAGCTGACAGGCTCCGGCGATGCCGCCAGCCTTGTCGCCTTCGGTGTAGAACGCGGCTTGCTGGTGCGGGTTTTCGCCATAGCGCAGATCCATACGCTTGTCGAAACCGAGCGTGATCTGCCGCGGGAATGGCCCTGAATCGTCCGCATATTCCGGACGCGCCTGCAGCCAGGCGCTGATTGCAGCGTCATAGGCAGCGGTATGCGCGAAGGCCTTGGCGGCGAGACGCCGGCGCAAGGCCAGCGGGATCTCACCATCGTTGGAATCCATGGCCTCGATGATTTTGACATAATCTGCCGGCGCCACCGCTATCGCCACCGCATCGTGGTTCTTGGCGGCAGCGCGCACCATGGCGGGTCCGCCGATATCGATATTCTCGATCGCGTCGCCGAGGCTGCAGTCTGGGGCCGCCACGGTCTGACGGAACGGATAGAGATTCACCACCAGCAGATCGATGGCGCCGATGCCGTGTTTGGCCATCACCGCATCGTCGACGCCGGGACGGCCGAGCAGCCCGCCATGGATGGCGGGATGCAGGGTCTTGACCCGACCATCCATGATCTCCGGGAAACCGGTCACGCTGGACACATCCGTGACCTCGATGCCTTGTTCGCGCAATAAGGCAGCGGTGCCGCCGGTGGACAGGATCTGCGCCCCCCGCTCCGTGAGCGCCGCCGCAAGTTCGGCGATGCCCGTCTTGTCGGAAACGCTTATCAGCGCCCGCTTCACGCTTGGCATGTCAGGGCTCCGTGATGGGTCGCCAGTCGCGGTGAGGGAGCGATGGCGACCGCCGGGCCATTCGGTCCCGGCGTCTTAGTCCAATAGGTCGTGGATGCGCAGCTTTTTGCGCAGCGTGCCACGGTTGATACCGAGGACTTCAGCCGCGCGGCTCTGATTGCCACCCGTGTACTGCATCACCGCCTTCAGCAGCGGTCCTTCGACTTCGTTGATTACCAGGTCATAAAGCTCGGCGGGCTTGTGCCCGTTGAGATTGGAGAAGTAATTGTTGATCGCTTCCTCGGTGACGCTGCGAAGCGGCCGGGTGCCGGTGGATACCTCGAGTCCGGTAATGTGTTTGATCACGTTAGATAATTCCCTTTCTATGCGGCCAGCTCTTCTGTTGGAGCCTGTTCGAAGAATGCAAAAACCAGGCGCGACTGCTCGGTCGCGCTTTCCACTCGCACCATCTGATGGCGCAGAGACTCCGCTCCTGAGCGGGCGCTGCAGTACCAGGACAAGTGCTTGCGGGCCACCCGAACACCGGTGTACTCGCCATAAAAACTGTACAGGTGATCGAGGTGGGCGAGCATGATATCACGGACTTCAATTGCTGTAGGCGGACCCAGTTCACGCCCTGTGCGGAGATAGTGATCGATCTCGCGAAAGATCCAGGGACGGCCCTGCGCGGCACGCCCGATCATCACACCGTCTGCGCCGGTCATCGCCAGCACGCGTAACGCCTTGGCCGGCGAATCGATGTCGCCGTTGGCGATCACCGGGATGTTTACGGCCTGCTTGATCATGCGGATGGTCTCGTATTCCGCTTGGCCACGGAATCTGCATGCGCGCGTGCGCCCATGCACCGCCAGCGCCGCCACGCCGGATTCTTCGGCGAGCTGCGCGATGCGCACACCGTTGCGTTGGTCCGGCGCCCAGCCGGTGCGGATCTTGAGCGTCACCGGGGCACAGGTCGCGGCTACTGCTGCCTCCAGGATTCGGGCGACGCGAGTCTCGTCGCGCAGCAGAGCGGAACCGGCCATCTGGTTACAGACTTTCTTTGCCGGGCAGCCCATGTTGATGTCCACGATCTGTGCGCCCTGATCCACGCTGCGCCGCGTGGCTTCCGCGACCATGCGTGGGTCAGCGCCAGCGATCTGCACGATTACCGGCGCGGGCTCGCCGTGATGATCCAGCCGGCGGCGGCTCTTTGCCGATCCCCACAACCGCGTGTCCGAGGTCAGCATCTCGGACGCTGCCATACCGGCACCGAGGCGCCGGCAAAGTTGCCGGAACGGACGATCGGTGACGCCGGCCATCGGGGCCAGCGCCAGCTTGTTCTGGAATTTGAAGGATCCGATCTGCATCAGGGGGCGTCAGGGCTCCACTCCGGGGGTCGGCCATGATAGCGGCCCTGGACCCGAGGTCAATAATTGGCCAGGCGTATCGCCGCTGGCCGCTGGCCGTCGGTCCGGCGCTAATCGTCCGCGCGTCGCGGGGCTCGGGGCCCCCAGGGCCGACCAGGGCCGATCAGGGCCGATCAGGGGCGATCAGCCAGACAGCGCAATGCCCCGTTGGCGGACTCCAGACAGAGGTCGACGCTAAAGCCCTCCGCTGCAGTCCCCGGCGAACGTAACATCACCTCGGCGCGGGCCCGCTCGCCGGCATCCATCTTGCGCCCGGCACGGTAGCCACGAAGATAATTACGCGGCGAAAAATCTTCCTGACCGATGGCCTGGCCCCAGCGATTCTCCAGCGTGACTCGCAGCACCGGATAGGGCTGGGCAAATTCGGCTTTGTTGCCAAAGCTGGCCATGACGATCAGGTCGTCGTCACTAGACCTTGCCGAAGAATCGAGGATATCGAATGCTCTGATATCCCACGCGGGCTGAACCGTGATGCCGAACACGCCGTAGGCTTTCTCCAGCATCGGCGCGATGCTGGCGTTACGCATCAGCACGCCACGCTGCGAGTGGATCCCGGCTGCTATCAGGGCGAGCAACGCCAGCATAACGGCGAGGCCCGATGCCCATTTTACCCAGGGCCGGCGATAGGGCAGACCCAGTTCGATGGCCACTTCCTCAGCCCTTGCAGCCAGCGACGCCGGATCGTCGTCCTCAAGCCGGGCATCGTTTTCCTCGGTCTGCGAAGCGGTTGTTACCTTGACTGCTGCCGCCTGAACCTTGCCCGCCGCGGCGATGGCTGCGGCCTCGGCTGCGGTCGTGTCGGCCGTCGAGTCGGCAACAGTCATCAGCGTTGGAGTCTGATCAGGCAGCGCGATGATATTGCCGGCGTCGTCCTTTGAGTCCCCGCCCGAAATCGGGCCGTCTCTCCCAGGCGGGAGCTGCAACGGCTCCGCTGATTCCGGGGATTCGAGCACGATCTCTTCCACCTCGGCATCGCCGTCGATGTCGGGCCACAGACCCGCAATCTCATCGCTGATTGTCTTCTTGTGGTCCGCTTCTGTGCGGATCGCCGGATCGGTTGCCGCGTGATCCTCCCCGTCGTCCTCGCCGCCGGCACCTTCCAGCTTTTCGGGCAGCGCATCCTGGTCGACGAAATCCGGTTCCAGCCAGACTTCGGGCTGAAACGACTGGGTATCGGTGGCCCAGGTCTCCTCGAGCCACTTGTCGTCTTCGTCGGAGTCTGGCTGATCCTCGCCCCGGACTTCGGCTTCGGCTTCTGCTTCGACCTCGATCCCAGGCTCGACATTTGTATCGGTATCGGCGTGGGTTGCTGCCGCCTCACTCACAGGCACCAGGTCGGACATAGCGTTTTCTTCGCTGCGCGCCACGGCCCCGGCCTCATCACCCGCGGGTGTCCCGGTCTGCAGCGTTGCCTGTGGCGGTCCGGCGGATGCTTCCGCGGCTGAAACCCCGGTTACAGACGGATCGGGTCCGAACGAGTGCCCCGCTTCAGGTTCGTCCGTGGCCGTTTCTGGCTCAGCAAGGTCGTCGCGCTCCGCCGCGGCAAGCAAGTCCTCCGCCCAGGCCTCGATATAGCTGATGCCCGTGTCGAGGCCCTGGCGCTCGCCCCTGCGATCGATCGCTTGAATTTCTTCGGTCGGTTCTGCCGATTCGTCCTGATCCTGAGCATGGGCGGCGCCATTACCGGCGTCCGCGTCTTCCACCAGATGCGGCACCGTGCCCGATTCGGCGGCGTCCGGGGGCGGATCCACCTGCGGCGCGGCGCGTGACCACGCATCCTGAGTGCCGGTGTGGGTCGGATCCCATTCCCGATCCAGGTGCCTCAGCCAGGTGTCATATTCCTGCTCTTCGTCCGGTTCGCCCTCGGCGCTGACAACGCCGGATCGTGTGCCGGTATCCGCCTCATCCTGTTTTGCGTTGACCTGCAGCTGATGCTCGTCGGGTTCAGATCCCGGCTGCGGCGATGGCTGTTCCTGGTCACCGGTCTGCGCGTCACCATAGGGCGGCTGTTGCGTCGTCTGATGGGCCTCCGGTTTTTCCTCAGGCGGTTCCTGCTCGGTCAGCGGCATCTGGCCGGCATCGGTTCCGTGATCTGGCTCCGGCACGGAACCCGCGCCGGACCCGGCGACCGGCACGGGGTCGCCGGTGTCATCCTGCTGGTCAGACAGATGGGTCTGCGGCGCAGATGCGGGCGCCTGGGTGTCTGCGCCATGGGATTCCGCTTGCGGCGTTGCGACTTCCGGCTTGGTATTCGCCGCGGGGTAGGTCTCGCTGAGGTGGGGCAGCGCGTTAAAACGCAGACGGCATTGTCCGCATTCGACTTGTCCGCCGGCCTGACGTAGCGTCTCGGTCGTGACGCTATACACGGTCTGGCATTGCGGGCACTGGGTATACA
>JBATKC010000093.1:0-2937 GCA_049669065.1 Gammaproteobacteria bacterium | reverse complement strand
GCGGTGACCATCGGCGCCGTCGTGTCCTCAACGGTGATGATAAACATGGCCATGCTGCTGTTACCGGATGCATCGGTCGCGGTGCAGTTTACCGGCGTGGCACCGATGGGGAACACGGCGCCGGAGGTGGCGTCACAGCTCAGCGCGGGCGCCGGATCGACCAGATCATTGGCCTGGAAGTCGAAGACCGCGACGGCCCCTGCCGGCGAAGTCGCCTCCAGCGTCTGGTTGCCTGGGGCCGAAGTAATATTCGGCGCCGTGGTGTCCTCGACCGTCACCGGGAATTCGAGGGTGCTGACATTGTCACTGGAATCCGTGGCCGTGCAGCTCACCAGCGTGGTCCCCAGCGGGAAATCGGACCCGGAAGCGGGCGTACAGAGCGGCGTCACCTCTCCATCGAGGAAGTCTACGGCGGTCACCGTGAAGGAGACCGGCGTCAGGGCGCCGCTGGCTTCCACCGTCACGCCACCGCTCGGCCCGCTAATGGCCGGGCCCAGGGGATCATCGATGTCGAACACTTCGTCCGGGTTGAACGGCTGGGCGCGGATCTTGAACCCGAACTGGTCACCGAATTCCTCGGTATCTTCCGGCGGTACGAAGGTCCCGGGCAGCCGCAGCGTGAAATGCAGGGTCTCGCCGGGCGCCATAAACACGCTGCCATCCGTAAAGGCGCTGTTCTGATAGTTCGGATTCTGCAGATTCGGGTTCTGCAGGTTGGGGTTGAGGATGCTGAACAACACCTGGTTCTGCGCCACCGGCGCGACCTGGCAGTCGTTGGTCACGGTCGGCGTGGCATAGGTCCGGGTGGCGATCAGTTGTGCGTTCATGCCCTCGGTGTCGATGGACGAGAATGCCGCCACGTCATAACCGGTTGTGGTGTTGGCGGTATTGCTGACTTCCCAGGTGATATCCGTATAGCTGTCCTCGCCCGCGGTGAAGGCCGAATTTTGCAGATTCGGGTTCTCCAGGTTCGGATACTGGACGGTCACGTTCTCGAAATTCGGGTTCTCGTAATTGGGATTCTCCAGATTGGGATTCTGGTAGTTCGGATTCTGCAGATTCGGGTTTTCGTAATTGGGGTTCTCGTAGTTCGGATTTTCGTAGTTCGGATTCTCGAGATTCGGGTTCTCGAAATTCGGGTTCTGCAGATTGGGATTCGTGTAGCTGGCCACCACCTTGGTGACGATAAACGGATCGTAGACCTCGGCGCCGAGGATATCGCCGTTCGGATCCTGCACCGTGGGCGCCAGCGGGTTGCCGTTGATGATGACCTCATCCAGCAGTGTTGCACCCTGTTTGACGATCACCTTGACCCGCGGCAGCTGCAGCTCCGAATTGATATAGAGCGTGCGCACAGCGGCAGAGTTGGCGACCAAGGGCACCGGGATCGCAAGCAGCGGTTCGGGCCCGCCATCGATGGGGAACTGGCTGAAGGATACGCGAGTCGCAGGGTCGGCCGGGGTCTCGGCGATCTCCAGATCGTAGGTCACGTCGGCATCAGTGTTGTTGGCCAGCGTCAGTACATAGGCCCGCTGGGGCACGATCCCGCCCAGCTGCTTTATCGGCGCCGGCGAGGCCAGCACCACGCCCGGTTCGATCACCGAGCTGTAGACATCGGCCGCGCGGGTGCCGGTGAGGCCCCCGCCGGGCAGACAGGGCAGCGGGATGGTGTCGTCGATCTCACTCTGCAATGGCGCCGCCGTGGATGAATAGGGTGTTGGCGTGCCAGCGGAAATATCGCCCCAGACGTTGCCGCGGACATTACGGTTATCTGCCCAGACCGCGAGGAAGCTGGTTTCGTTGAGGCCGCCGGGGATGGGCGCGTTGTTCGGGATCCAGTCGCCGTTGTTATTGACCCGTAAGGTCTCGGCCGTAGACCAGATGTAGTCGCCGATAAACGGGATCTGGCCGTTGGCGAACAGACGCATGTTGACGAAGTTGTTCTCGAGCTGGACCCGTTCCTCGGACCCGGGCGCACCCGGATTGACGTTGGCAAAGCCGACCTGGTAGCGGGAGACCTGCACCGAGGCGGTTGGCACCGCGCCATTGATGATCTGCATGCCGCGCACCGCCGCCGTGTGCAGGCGATACCGGTTGAGCCCGGAGTCGAAGCTGTCGACGATGTACTGGCCAGTGTCGTTGGCCTTGTCGAAACGGGTGTCGTACCAGATCACCTGAGTGCGGCCGAGGGCGGTCGAGGCCGAGGGCATGAACTGCTGGGCGTCGGGGCTTGCATCCGGATCGCCGTCATCGATCGGATCGATCGCCATCGGTGCCGACCAGCTGTTGCCGGTCGACGAGGTGGACATCACGATCCGCACCGCGCCGTTTTCGCAGCTGTTGTCGCTGGCCTCGGGGGCGAAATTGCGCGCGGCCCAGAACACCTGGAAATCGCTGCCGTCGTTGGTGATCACCGGAAAACTGGTGGTGCGGAACGAAGCGACCGAGGTCGGCTGGTCGAAGGGACAGAAATCCTGCGCCAGTATCTTGGCCTTGCCCCAGCTTGCGCCACGGTTGTTGGAGATGGCGTAGGCGATGTTGTGGCCGTTGTTGCTGTCGGCCACCTGGCGCCAGACGGCGATCATCTTGTTGCCCATGGCAGAGAGACTGACACCCTGGTTGAGGTTCAGGCTCTCGGTCAGCTTGACCGGATTACTCCAGGTAATGCCGTAATCGGAGCTCTGGCTGACCAGCACCTTGGTGCCGTTTTGCTGGCTGCCCACGAACACCGCGTAGGCCACCGTGACCTCGCCGGCCGGGACCTGCACCGAACTGAAGCTGCCGTCCTCCAGCGTGCCGCTGACGGTGACCGTGCCGCTGCCCGGCGGCTGGAGATTGAGCAGCATGAACGGCTTGTCGATAAAGCGCCCCGCGGTGCCGGAATCGAGCAGCCGGCTCTCGGGCTCCGGCTGCCAGTTGAAGCCGGTCTCGTTATTC
>JBATKC010000092.1:0-25103 GCA_049669065.1 Gammaproteobacteria bacterium | reverse complement strand
GTGCAAAAGCATCGCCGAGGTGCTTCAACGCTCGCGGCGGGAGCTCCTCGGTGCCGATCTCGACCAGCCACTCCTTGCCCTCAGCCACGGGCCTTCTCACCGTCAGCTGCCGCGCACATGGGGAACCCCAGCGATTCGCGACTCGCGTAATACGCCTCCGCCACCGCGCGGGCCAGGGTGCGTACGCGGAGGATGTAGCGCTGCCGCTCCGTCACCGAGATGGCATGGCGGGCGTCAAGCAGATTGAACGCGTGAGACGCCTTGAGCACCTGCTCGTAGGCCGGCAGCGGCAGGCCTTTCTCGAGCAGCTCGTTGCAGACCCGCTCAAAGAACTCGAATTGGTGAAACATCTCGTTGATGTCAGCGTGCTCGAAATTGAAGGCTGACATCTCGACTTCGTTTTGCCGATAGACATCGCCATAACTGACTCGCCCCAGCGGGCCGTCAGTCCAAACCAGATCAAAGATGCTTTCTACACCCTGCAGATACATCGCGATGCGTTCCAGACCGTAAGTGATCTCCCCGGTGACAGGCCGGCAGTCGAGGCCACCCACCTGCTGGAAATAGGTGAACTGCGTGATCTCCATGCCGTTAAGCCAGACTTCCCAGCCGAGGCCCCAGGCGCCGAGGGTCGGAGACTCCCAGTTGTCCTCGACAAAACGGATGTCGTGGACCAGCGGATCGATGCCGAGCGCGCGCAGTGAATCCAGATACAGCTCCTGGATATCGATCGGCGACGGTTTGATGACGACCTGATACTGATAGTAGTGTTGGAGCCGGAACGGGTTGTCGCCATAGCGACCGTCCGTCGGCCGGCGGCACGGCTGCACATAGGCGGCGCTCCAGGGCTCCGGGCCGATGGAACGCAGGAACGTAGCCGGGTGGAAGGTCCCCGCGCCCATCTCCATATCATAGGGCTGGAGCAGGACGCATCCCTGCCGCGCCCAATAGGCCTGCAGCACCATCAGCAGTTCCTGAAAAGTGGCCGGTGAAGACGGATTCGAGGTGGATGTCATAGCTTCCGGGACGGCCGTGGTGTAGGCCGTATTTCCTTGTAAATAGCCGGAAAGTATACCCCAGGAGACGCTCGGCCCGGCGCTGACGCAGACTGCCGATCCAGTATGGTGCAGCGGGCGGTCCAGGCGCACGGTTTCGGTGCACCGCAGGGGCCAGCATCACCCCGGGGAGGCCGTAAATCAACGTCGCCACAGTGTCTGTGAGTGTGGCATGATTCCTGCTTGTTCCCGCTAACTGTCGCCGGTTCCGGCCGCGGACCCATATCGCGGCCGAATGATCGGCGTTTTCGCATCTCTTAATCACTCCGGAGGAATATTTCCATGAGCGCTGCTGATGTACTGGCCCTGTTAAAGGACAAAGACGTGAAGTTTGTCGACCTGCGCTTCACCGACACCAAGGGCAAGGAGCAGCACGTCACCGTGCCGGCCTCCAAGGTGGACGAGGACTTTTTTGAAGACGGCAAGATGTTCGACGGCTCTTCGATCTCAGGCTGGAAGGGCATCAACGAGTCAGACATGATCCTGATGCCTGACACGGCCAGTGTGGTCATCGATCCCTTTGCCGAGGACGTCACCGTCAATGTGACTTGTGACGTGATCGAGCCGTCGACGATGCAGGGCTATGAACGTGATCCCCGCTCGCTGGCCAAACGCGCCGAGGCCTATCTCAAGTCGACCGGAGTTGCCGATACTGCTTACTTCGGGCCGGAAAACGAGTTTTTTATCTTCGACGACGTCCGCTGGGGCGCCGAGATGAAGGGCGCCTTTTACTCCATCGATTCTTCCGAAGCCGGGTGGAACTCGGAGAAGATGTATGAAGACGGTAACTTCGGTCATCGGCCGGGCATAAAGGGCGGCTACTTCCCGGTGCCCCCGGTGGATTCGCTGCACGATATCCGCTCCGCGATGTGTCTGACCCTGGACGAGATGGGTCTGGACTCGGAAGTCCATCACCATGAGGTGGCGACCGCCGGCCAGTGCGAGATCGGTGTGGGCTTCAATTCGCTGGTGCGCAAGGCCGATGAAGTGCAGATCCTCAAATACGTAGTGATGAACGTGGCTCAGGCCTATGGCAAGACCGCAACGTTTATGCCCAAGCCGGTGGTCGGTGACAATGGCAACGGCATGCACGTCCACCAGTCGCTGGTCAAGGACGGCACCAACCTGTTCAGTGGTGAGGCCTATGGGGGTCTGTCCGAGACTGCGTTGTTCTATATCGGCGGCATCATCAAGCACGCGCGGGCCCTGAATGCCTTCACCAACCCGTCGACCAACAGCTACAAGCGCCTGGTTCCGGGCTTTGAGGCCCCGGTGAAGCTGGCCTATTCAGCGCGCAATCGCTCTGCGTCGATCCGCATCCCGCATATCCCGAATCCCAAGGGCCGACGCATCGAGGTGCGTTTCCCGGATTCGATGGCCAACCCCTACTTCGCCTTCACCGCGATGATGATGGCCGGACTCGACGGCATACAAAACAAGATTCATCCAGGGGATGCCCTCGACAAGGACCTCTACGATCTGCCGGCCGAGGAGTCGAAGGGGATCCCCGAGGTCTGCTATTCGCTCGATCAGGCGCTCGACAGCCTGGATGCGGATCGTAGCTTCCTCACCGAGGGCGGCGTGTTTACCGATGACGTCATCGATGCCTATATCGACCTGAAGATGGAAGAAGTGACCTTGCTGCGTATGACCACGCACCCGGTCGAATTCGATCTGTATTTTAGCCTTTAGACATAATGCAGTGTCCGAACGGCGGGGGAGCCAGGCTTCTCCGCCGTTTTTTTTGTCTCCGCGGGCGGTGGGGGCTATGCTAGACCCTCCTGATTCCGAAGGAATGCATATGCGCTGGTTTCTGTTGGCAGTCTGTCTTGTCGTCACTCCTGCTGTGGGGGACGAAGCCTATCGCTGGGTGGATGAGAATGGTGTCATCCACTACTCCGACACGCCCTTTCCTGGCGCCGAGCGTGTCGAGCTTGGGGAGGTGCAGACGTTCTCGGCCCCGACCACTCAGGACCGTCCGTCTGCGCCGAGTCCGTCTGCGGGACAGGACGCCGCCATGGATCTGTACCCGACCTTCAGGATCGTACAGCCAGCGCCCGAGCAGACCATCCGCGATAATAGTGGCACCCTGGATATAGCGCTGGACGTCGAGCCCCGAATCCGTACCGGCCACCGGCTCGAGTTGTTCCTCGATGGCCAGAGTGTCGACGGCATCCCGCGCGCCACCACCCGGTTTACCATCGACGGCGTCCCGCGCGGCGAGCACACACTCCGAGCCGAGCTGCGCGATGGCTCCGGCAACGCGGTGGCCGAGTCGCCGACGGTGCGTTTTTTTGTGATGCAGACGTCAATCCAAAATCAGGCCAATCCGCTGGCGCCGGGCAACAACCCGCGCCCGACGCCGCGCCCCCGGGGCTGATCGACATGCTGTTCCGGCATGGTCTCTGAGCGGGAGCCGCCCGACCCTTTCCCGCTTGCAGAGAACCTCGCTACTGGTGTCGTGGTGCTCGGGCCGACGCTTGAGGTCACCTATCTGAATCCTGCAGCGGAACAGCTGCTCGGCAGCAGCCGCCAGCAGCTTACCGGCAGGACCATCGATCAGGCAGTGCCCGCGCTGGCGGTCCTGAGGCCATTGCTGGAGCGGGCCGTCGCCACTGGCGAAGGAATCGCCAGACGCGAATTAAGTATCGAGATCTCCGGGCCCAAGGCCAGCTCGAGGACCGTCGATTGCACCTTGAGCGTTATGGCGCCGGATGATGACACCGGCGCCCTGGTGGTCGAATTCAGCGACGCAAGCCACCGGCTGCGTATCGATCGCGAGACTTCGCTGTTGTCACAGCTCGAGACGAGTCGCTCGATGGTGCGCCAGTTGGCCCACGAGATCCGTAATCCGCTCGGCGGCATCCGTGGCGCAGCTCAGCTGCTGCAGCGAAAATTCGAGAGCGAGGAGTTTCACGAGTACACGCGCCTGATCATCCGCGAAGCGGATCGTCTTGCCAGTCTCACCGATACCATGCTCGGGCCCGGCGGCGAGCCGGCACGCGAATCGCACAATATCCACGAGTTGGTGGAGCACGTTTATCATCTGTTGCGCGCCGAAGCGCCCGGATCGATGACGCTTGCCCGTGACTATGATCCGAGTCTGCCCGACCTGCTGATCGATCGGGGCCAGGTCGTCCAGGCGATGCTGAATGTGGCCAGAAACGCGATGCAGGCCGTCGCCGACGATGGCGAGATCATCTTCCGCACCCGTGCTCTGACTCACTACACGGTAGGCGGCCGGCTGCATCGGCTGGTAGCCTCGGTCGAGGTCGAGGACAATGGCCCGGGCGTGCCGGCCGAATTGCGCGACAGCCTGTTCTATCCGCTGGTCAGCGGCCGCCCCGGTGGCAGTGGCCTGGGTCTGGCTTTGGCACAGGAACTGGTGACGCGCCAGGGTGGCATCGTCGAGTACACCAGCGTGCCGAGTCACACCGTGTTTCAGATGTTGTTCCCGATAGAGGATGTTCATGCAAGACACACCACTTGAGGTCTGGGTGGTCGACGACGATGAAGCGATCCGCTGGGTGCTCGAGCGCGCGCTGCAGGGCGCCGGCATGACCTTCCGTGGATTCGCAGACGCGGCTTCCCTGCGTGCGGCGCTCGATGACGGTATGCCGCAGGTCGTGATTACCGATATCCGCATGCCGCAGGAAGACGGGCTGAGCCTGCTTGATTACATCCAGCAGGCTCATCCGGAGTTGCCGGTGATCGTGGTCACCGCGCACTCTGACCTGGACAGCACGGTGGCGGCTTACCGCGGTGGCGCGTTCGAATATCTGCCCAAGCCGTTCGATATCGACGAGGCCGTGGCGCTGGTCCAGCGCGCAGCCCGGCACGGCATCGGCGGCGATCGGCAGGAAGAAACCCCGACCTACCCGCGCCTGATCGGACATGCGCCGGCCATGCAGGAGGTGTTCCGTGCCATCGGCCGGCTGTCGAACTCGAGCATGACGGTCCTGATCACCGGTGAGTCGGGCACCGGCAAGGAGCTGGTGGCGCGGGCGTTGCATGAACACAGCCCGCGGGCGCGCAAGCCATTTATTGCGTTAAATACCTCGGCGATCCCATCGGAGCTGCTGGAGTCCGAGCTATTCGGCCACGAACGCGGTGCGTTCACCGGCGCGGACGCCGCGCGCCCTGGCCGCTTCGAACAGGCTGACGGCGGTACCTTGTTTTTGGACGAGATCGGCGACATGTCGCCAGCGCTGCAGAGTCGCCTGCTGCGGGTGCTGGCGGAGAGTGAGTTTTATCCGGTCGGCGGACAGGTGCCGAAACGGGTGGATGTGCGCGTGATCGCAGCGACCCATCATGATCTGCCGGCCCGCGTGGCCGCGGAGCAATTCCGCGAAGATCTGTTCCACCGCCTCAATGTGATCCATATCGAGACGCCGCCACTGCGCGCGCGGCGCGAGGATGTCTCTGTCCTGCTGGACCATTATCTGGAAGTGGCGGCGGCCGAGATGAGCGTCGCACCCAAACGCCTGACCGCCAAAGCCAGAGAGTTGCTGATCGCGTTCGACTGGCCGGGTAATGTGCGGCAGCTGGTCAATGCCTGTCGGCGACTGACCGTTACCGCGCCGGGGCGGCAGATTCAGACGGGCGATATCCCGGCCGAGCTCGGTGGCGTTACAGCGGAAGCCGGCGATATGGACTGGTCCCGGGAGCTGCGTCGCTGGGCCGCCACGCAGCTGGATGCCGCCGATGATGCGCCTCTGCTGGAGCGGGCCTTGCCCCGATTCGAGCGTGCGCTGATCGAGGCCGCGCTCGAGCGATCCAGGGGCCATCGCCAACAAGCGGCGCGGTTGCTGGGCTGGGGGCGGAACACGCTGACCCGGAAGATCCGCGAGCTCGGAATCGGCGACTGACTTCAGGCGAGGCTTGTCTGCTTTCTATGACGGCAGGCGCAGCGTTCCGACCAGTTCGCTGACCGAGCCAAGATTGTGGCGCTGCAGATAATCGGCGATGCTGTTGTTCATCCGCTTGCAGGCCATCGGATCGTAGAACAGCGCTGTACCGACACCCACCGCCGATGCGCCGGCGATGATGAACTCCAGCGCGTCGCCAGCATCACAGATCCCGCCCTGACCGATGATGGGCACGCCATGCGGTCCCGCCACCTCGTAGACCTGGTGTACTTTCAATAACGCGATCGGCTTGATCGCCGGCCCGGACAAGCCGCCCTGAACGTTGCCGATAATCGGCGCTCTGGTCTCGGCATCGATGGCCATGCCCATCAAGGTGTTGATCACTGCAAGGCCGTCGCTGCCGGCTTCGATACAGGCTCGCGCATTGGCGCGGATATCGGTCTGGTTCGGTGACAGCTTGGTGATGATCGGTTTTGAGGTGACGGCGCGGCAGGCTGCGACTACCCGAGCCGACATCTCCGGATAATTACCGAAGGCGACCCCGCCCTCCTTGATATTCGGACAGGAGATGTTGATCTCAATCGCGTCAATCGGCGAATCGTCAAAGCGCGCGGTCACCTCCACGTAGTCCTCGATGGTGGAGCCGCAGACGTTGGCGATAAAACGCGTCTCCTCGAAATCCAGCTCCGGCAGGATTTCGTCGACCACGCGGGCCGCACCCGGGTTTTGCAGACCGATCGCATTGAGCATGCCCATCGGTGTCTCCCAGACGCGATGCGCCGGATTGCCCAGACGCGGTTCCGGCGTCGTCCCCTTGAGGACGACCGCTCCTACATCCCGGTTCGAAAAACCCTCGACCCGGGTATATTCCTCACCGAAGCCGACGCATCCCGACAACAGCACCAGCGGTGAGTCGAGTCGCATGCCGCATAATTCAAGCGCCAGGGCCGGGTGCAGCTTGTCAGTTTTTGCCGTCATAATCCTCGACCGAGTCTAGGGGCCGGAGCGCGTCCTCGCATGTTCGATGTCATCCTCTACCAGCCCGAGATCCCGCCCAATACCGGCAATATCATACGACTTTGCGCGAACACCGGCGCGCGCCTGCATCTGATCGAGCCGCTCGGTTTCGAGCTTGATGAGCCGCGGCTGAAACGGGCCGGCCTGGACTATCATGAATACGCCCGGGTCAATCGCTACGAGCGACTGGATGAATGTCTGCGGAGCCTGGGCGAGCCGCCGCTTTATGCGTTCTCCAGCCATGCCGCTCGCCCCTACGATGAGGCGGCCTTCGCCGCCGGCGACGCGTTCTTGTTCGGCCCGGAGACTCGAGGTCTGGGGCCGGCCGTGCTCGCCGGCATACCTGCATCCCGGCACCTCACCATCCCCATGCGTCCTGGAAACCGCAGCCTGAACCTGTCCAACGCAGTTGCAGTTGTGGTTTACGAGGCCTGGCGGCAGACGGGTTTTGCCGGCCTGCGAGACTAGCCGCCCGACGCAAATTCCGATTTGAGATCGCGTCGCATCAGCGCGCTGACCGCGGCGTGCGGGTCCTCGCCCTGATACAGGATGCGGTAGATCTGCTCACAGATCGGCATCTCGACGCCAGCTTTGGCGGCCACCCGGTGCACCGCATCGGCCGCTTTCACGCCTTCGACTACCTGCCCGATCTCTGTCTCGGCCTCGGCCACGGTCTTGCCTGCGGCCAGAGCCAGGCCCATGCGACGATTCCTCGACAGGTTGTCGGTGCAGGTCAGCACCAGATCGCCCATCCCGGCCAGCCCCATGAATGTAGCGGGCTGTGCCCCGAGCGCGACCCCCAGTCGCGTCATCTCCACCAGGCCCCGGGTGATCAGCGCGACACGGGTGTTGGCGCCAAAACCGAGACCGTCGCAGATCCCGGCGCCGATGGCCAGCGCGTTCTTGACCGCGCCGCCTACCTCGACGCCGACCATGTCGCCCGACGTGTAGGCGCGGAAATTCTCCCCCGAGATACATTCGGCCAGCTCGGCGGCGAATGCATCATCGGCGGAAGCCACCGTCATCGCAGTGGGCAGGCCCGCGCCAACTTCCTTGGCGAATGTCGGTCCTGACAGGACCGCGGTGGCGATGTCCTTACCCAGGATCTCAGACGCCACCTGGTGTGGCAGACGACCTGTTTCGACCTCGAAGCCCTTGGTCGCCCAGGCCAGCCGTGCATCCTCGCGCAGCAGCGGTTTGATCTGCTTCAGCGTGGCGCGAAAGGCGTGGCTGGGCACAGCGATCAGGACCATGCCGGCGTCAGTGACGGCCCGCTTCAGGTCCGGTTCGATGACGAGGCTGTCCGGGAAGTGGGCACCCGGCAGATAATGCTGGTTCTCCCGGTCCTCGATCAGGCGATCGAGGTGATCTTCCTCCCGTCCCCAAAGTGCCGTGGGCGTGCCGCTGCGGGCGAACTGGATCGCCAGTGCGGTGCCCCAGGAACCTGCGCCCAGGATGGTGATCGCGCGTTGTTTGCCCATCGGCTTCTCCCGGCTGCTTGCCGGGATTGTACGCCTAGGCTCCGGCCGTCTCCGAATCCTGCCCGGCCTGCGCCTGCGCCTGCGCGTGGGCCATCATGGCCTCAAAATTCACCGGCTGCAGATGTAGCTGCGGAAATCCGCCCTTGCCGACCAGGTCAGCGATGACCTCGCGCGCATAAGGATACAGCTGGGTGGGACAGAATATCGCCAGCATCTGTGCCATATCTGCAGCCTGGAATCCCTCGAGCAGAAATATGCCGGCCTGCTGCACCTCAGCCAGGAATGCGACCTTGTCGCCCTGTTTGGCCTCGACCGAGATTTCCAGCACCACCTCGATGGTGTGTTCGCCGAGATCCTCGGTGCGGGTGGTGAGATTCATCGTCACCGCAGGTTTCCATTCGCCGCGCAGTATCCCCGGGCTGTTGGGGGCCTCGAAGGAGGCATCCTTCAAGTACACTCGCTGCAGGCCGATTTGGGGACCGTTGGCGGCCGCAGCAGCCTGGTCAGATGATGCTTCAGTCATGATTGCTCCAATCGCGTTGGCTGTTGTCCATTATCCACGCCGGCCGGTGAATCCGGTGCCGGCGTGGCGCTTGTTGGTTGCGGAAAAAGGAGCGGGTCCAGCTTCCCGTCCAGGTCGAGGGCGTGCAGATCGTCGTAGCCGCCTATATGGATCCCATCGATAAAGATCTGCGGCACCGTCCGGCGCCGGCTGCGTACTTCCATCTCGCGACGCCGGGCCGGATCCCGATCGACGGCGATGTCTTCATAGCTGACGCCCTTGAAATCCAGGAGCTCCCGCGCCCTCATGCAATAGGGGCAGAACCGGGTCCCGTAGACCACGATCCCGGCCTGGTCCGGGGCGCTCATTTCTTGCGTTCCTTTGGCCCGTCCTCGTTGCTGCGAGCCAGCGGCAGGCTGTCCCGCTGCCAGGCGACGAGACCGCCCTGGATGTTGGCCACCTGGGGCACGCCCTTTGCCCGCAGCAGACGCGCCGCCTTGGCGCTGCTGATGCCGGTGTCGCAGCAGACGAGGACCGTCTTTTTGCTGAGCTTCTCCACCGCTGCGTCATCTTCGCCGAGCTTGGTCAGAGACATGTTGCGCGCGTTGACCACATGTCCCGTCTCGAATTGTGCTTGCGGGCGGATGTCGATGACGACGGCGCCCTGGTTGATCAGCTTGACCGCGTCCGCCGGAGAGACCGACGTGCCCCCGGCGCGCAGCCGCGCCTCATTCAGGATGACCAGCACGGTCAGTGCCACCAGAGCGCTGACCAAAAATGGATGGTTGCCGGCGAATTCGATGAGCTGAGCCATGCCGGTGGGGATCTCCAGGACGGTGACGGTAAAGCTGGCCATTATACCAGCGCCGTCTGCCCGCTGCCTTCCGTCACCGGGCTCAAAACCCTACACTGAGGTCCGCTGGTGTCGGCCCTCAAGCAGGTATAAACGTTGATCCGCAGAGTCTGGCTTTCGGCTTTGATTTTTGTCGTTTTCGCCGTCCCGGCGGGGGCCGATGACGATCCCGGCGCCAAATTGCAGCAGCTGCGGGAACGGATGGGCTCGCTCCAAAAGGAGCTGGAACGGGACGCAGACCGCCGCGACAAGGAAGCGGTCCGGCTGCGGGAGGCAGAGCAAGAGGCTGCAGCCGCGGCCGCGGAATTGAGGCGCACCCGGATCGCGATCGCGGATCACCGGCGTCGGCTCGATGCGCTGGGCGAGGATAAACGGAACAGCGAATCGCGTCTGGAATCCGGCCGCGTCGATCTGGCAGTCCAGGTTCGGGCGGCCTATCTCGGGGGGCGGCAGGAAAGGCTGCGGATGTTACTCAATCAGCAGGATCCCGCACTGCTCGGGCGGATGCTGGTGTATTACCGATATTTGAGTGAATTTCGCGCCGAGCAGATCGAAGCTGTTGTCGCCGAGCTGTCACGGCTGGTTGCGGTAGAACGGGCACTGGTCGATGCGACCCGGGAGCTCGAGGAACTCGAGAACCAGCGCCGGCGCAAGGCGGCAAAGGTCGAACAGGCACGCGAGACGCGTGCGGCTGCGCTGGTCAGGCTGGATGCGCGGATCGAAGACAATGCCCAGGCGGTAGCGCGGCTGCAGTCCGAGGAACAGACCCTGCTGCGGCTGATCGAGGAGCTGCAGCGGGCGCTGGAGGATCTCCCCGGCGCTCAGCGAGAACCCTTTGCCAAGCAGCGCGGCAAGCTGACATGGCCTGTCAAAGGCAGTCTGCTGCACGACTTCGGCCAGCCGAGGGCGGGCGGGTCGCTCCGTTGGAACGGCGTGATGGTCAGTGCCGAACGCGGCGCCGAGGTTCGCGCGGTCTATCACGGACGCGTTGCCTACGCTGACTGGCTGCCGGGCATGGGCTTGCTGCTGGTGATCGAACATGGTGATGACTATCTGAGTCTGTATGGGCACAACGACGTGCTGTTCAAACAGATCGGTGACTGGGTGCAGCCGGGTGAGGTGATCGCCGCGGCCGGTGACAGCGGCGGTCGCAGCCGGGCGGCGCTTTACTTCGAGATCAGGCAGGGCAAACGGCCCCAGGACCCGCACCGCTGGATTGGCGCCCGATTGTCGGCGCGTTGATGCCGTTTTGAGGCCTCGGGGCCCTGTGCTATGGTCGATGCTCGATCCTGGGGGGGATTCAGGACACGCCATGTCTCTGAAAATCAGGGGACTTCTCGCAATTGGCATCGGTACGGCGCTGGGTCTGGCGTTGAGCCTCGGCTCCGCTGTGTTGGCCAGCTGGCAACTGCCGGTCGATACCGATCTGGACACCGGGCAGTCACAATTGCTAACCGAAGTCCTCGATCATGTGCGGCGAGAGTATGTGGACCCCGTCGATGACCAGCGACTGCTCGAATCTGCGGTCCGCGGCCTCATCGCGGGTCTCGATGGTCATTCGGCATTTCTCGACGCTGCCGAATATCGGGACATCCTCGACAGCACCAGCGGCAGCTACACGGGTATCGGACTGAACGTCGGGATCGATGACGGACATGTCGTGGTGATCTCGCCGATGCCGAGCGGTCCCGCTGCCAACGCCGGTGTGATGGCCGGAGACGTGATTGTCAGTGTCGACGGCATGCCTGTAGGCGCGGCTGAATTCGATCAGACCATCGCACAATTGCGCGGTGAGCCGGGTTCCCGGGTCCGCCTGACAGTGGTCCGCGGACACGATGAATGGCCGCGTTCTTTTGACATCGAGCGTTCCGAGGTCAGGCTTCCCAGTGTCGAATGGCAGCAGCTGGAGCATCAATACGGCTATCTGCGTCTGTCCCGCTTCACCGCGACCACCGCTGATGAAGTCGAGCAGGCGCTGGCTGAACTGAACGCGTTGCACATCGAGGGGCTGGTTATCGACCTGCGCGACAATCCGGGTGGCGTGCTTGATGCCGCGGTAGACGTGGCCGACCTGTTTTTGGACATGGGCGTCATCGTCAGCGCCGAAGGACGTGCCGCCGATGCCCGTTTCCGCTATCGGGCACGGGGTGGCGACCTGATGGCCGGCAAGCCGATAACGATCCTGGTCAACGGCGGTTCCGCGTCGGCTTCCGAGATTCTGGCCGGCGCGCTGCAGGACAACGATCGGGCGCTGATCATCGGCCTGCCCACCTTCGGCAAGGGCTCGGTGCAG
Organism: Gammaproteobacteria bacterium; assembly: GCA_049669065.1. Taxonomy (GTDB): domain Bacteria; phylum Pseudomonadota; class Gammaproteobacteria; order Steroidobacterales; family XN24; genus CAMYOC01. The sequence goes on along the minus strand of JBATKC010000092.1, from coordinate 13,034 downwards.
ACGGTGCTGCCGCTGTCGGAAGGGGGTGCGATCAAGCTCACCACGTCGCGCTATTTCACGCCGTCCGGACGGTCCATTCACAATCGCGGTATCCGGCCCGATGTCACCGCTTACCCGAGCCCGGACGAGGCTGATGGCGATCGCGAGCTGGCAATCGCGGTCGCTCGTCTGCAACGGGCACCTGCGATCGAATCCCGAAGGATCGCCGTTACCGAGGCGCGCCCGACGCCATGAGAGTGCTGAGTCTCCCGGGTCTTGTCACCCTGGGGCTCTGCTCACTGGTCACCGCCCTTCCCGCCTCTGCCGCTGATATGCCAGTGGTGGCGATCATTATCGACGATCTCGGCCATGCGCTGGACCCGGGCCTGCAGGTCGCGGCCTTGCCTGGACCGGTGGCCTGCTCGGTGCTTCCCCACACGCCGTCGGGCCGCTTGCTGGCGGAACGCTGTCACGCGTCGGGCAAGGAAGTGATGTTGCACCTGCCGATGCAGCCGGTCGATCCCGCGGAGCAGCCCGGGATCGGCGCGCTCGAGCTGCGCCACAAGCGGGGTGAATTGCTGCAGAGGCTTGAGGCTGCCATGGCGTCGGTGCCCCACGCCAGTGGCGTAAACAACCACATGGGGAGTCTGCTCACCCGACATCTGGCACCGATGCAGTGGGTGATGGAATCGCTGGGCGCAAAACGCGATCTGTTCTTTGTCGACAGCGTGACCACGCCGGCCAGCGTCGCCTGGCGGGTGGCGCTCTCAAACGGCCTGCGCACGGCGCGAAGGGACGTGTTTCTGGACACCTCCCCCCGGCCCGAGGACATTGGCGAGGCGTTGACCCGACTGAAGCATGAAGCGCGCCGGCAGGGTTTGGCCCTGGCCATCGGTCATCCCTACCCGGAGACGCTGGCCGCTCTGCAGATAGAGCTTCCGCGGCTGCAGGAGGAAGGTATCATGCTCGTAAGCGTCGACGAACTGATTCGTCGCAGGAGCACGGAGAGCGCCCCATGGCTCGTGTACTCGTCCCTCTCGCCGCCGGTTTCGAGGAGATAGAGGCCGTCACCATCATCGATCTGCTGCGTCGCGCCGGCGTGGAGGTGGTCGTCGCCGGCCTGCAGCCGGGCCCGGTGACCGGGTCTCACCAGATCACGGTCACCCCGGACCTGGACCTCGACGACGCTGTCACGCAGACGTTCGACATGGTCGCGCTGCCCGGCGGCATGCCCGGGGCCGATAACCTGCATCGCGATCAGCGCATCATCGATGTGCTCCAGGCCACAGCCCGGCGGGGTGGTTTCACCGCGGCGATCTGTGCCGCGCCCAAGGTGCTGGCCGCCGCCGGCCTGCTCGATCATCGGTGCGCCACCAGCTATCCCGGGTTTCTCGATGCGGGATCGGCGCCAGGAATCACGCTCAGCGAAAAATCTGTGGTGCAGGATGGATCACTGCTGACCTCGCGTGGCCCTGGCACTGCGATGGATTTTGCGCTCGCGCTGATTGAGAATCTCGCCGGCGAGGATCAGCGCGATGCTGTCGAGACAGGGCTGCAACGGCCGGCTACGATCGGCGCATCCAACAGGCATACGGCATAGATGAGAAGCCTACGAGAGAAACTCGTCGCTGATGTCGGCGAGGAGATCGAAAGGGATCAGATAAGAGGCTTTGCCCGCAGCGTGGCCGAGATCGAATGGCTGGTGCTGATTCTGGTGATGCTTTATCTGCTGGCGCCTGGCACCGAGGTGTCGGATCAGCCGCTGTTGACCGTCGCGCTGGTCGCCTTTGCCGCGTTTATCCTGATTTTCCGCTATCTCGGCTTCTACCGGACCCAGTCCCGCCTCAAGATCAGCATCGAGACGATTGCGATGATCGGCTTCGTCACTGCGGTACTGATACCGACCGGCCGGCTTGAGAGCCCTCTGCTCAATCTCTATCTGTTACCGATCATCGTCACTGCGCTGACTTTGGGCAAATGGACCACCTTGTTGTTCGTGGCTTTGATTTCCCTGTGCTATGTCTTCGTGGGTGGGGATCTGATGTCGGCATTGTCGCTGGCCGGCATGAGCGAGATCCTGGCGAACCTGGCGCCTTTTCTGCTGGTCGCCTTTGTCACCACCATGTTGGCGAATGATATCCACATCGCCAAGAGCCGGATCCGCACGCTCTCTGAAACCGATGAATTGACCGGGTTGCAGAACATGCGTGCGTTCGCGCGGCTGCATAAACAGGAGCATGAAAGGGCGGGACGGTACGAACGGACTTACGGCCTGATGTTGCTCGACATGGACAATCTCAAGGGCATCAACGACACCCTCGGACACGAGGCGGGCAACAGTGCAATCGTGCTGGTGGCCAACGTCATCACCCGGCTGATACGCAACACGGATGCGGCGGCCCGCTACGGCGGTGACGAGTTTATCGTGCTGTTATCGGAGATCACGCCCGAGCGCCTGGACCAGATCAGCAAGCGCATCCGCAGCAGTGTGCACAACGCCACGCTCGAGTTCGAGGGCCGCATGTACCGGACCTCGGTCAGTATCGGCACCGCGGTATTTCCTGACGACGGCACGGATCCAAAAGACCTGATCAGCAAGGCGGACGGCAAGATGTATCAGAACAAGGAACTCCAGCGCCGCCCCTCGGTAAAGGTCCCCTAGGAGTGGGTCCTGCGCATCCATGAGACCGCCACGAGCATTGTGTTCTGACCGCGAGCTGCTGGCCCTGCTGGCGGTCGTGACGGTTGCGCTTTTTATCTCGGGTGTAGGCCCAAGCGACTATATGACGTGGGTGCTTGAGGTGTTGCCGGTGCTGATCGCTGCGCCGTTGCTGATATTTACCCGGCACCGATTTCCACTGACACGGCTGTGCTACTGGTTCATCGTCGTGCACGCATTGATCCTGATACTCGGCGGGCACTACACCTATGCCAAGGTACCGCTGGGCTTCTGGATCCAGGATGTGTTCGACCTGAGCCGCAATCCCTATGACCGCATCGGCCATCTTGCCCAGGGCTTTGTCCCGGCGCTGGTGGCGCGGGAGATCTTGCTGCGCAAGACACCGCTGAGACCTGGCGGCTGGCTTTTCTTGCTGGTGGTCAGCGTGTGTCTGGCCTTCAGCGCGTTTTACGAGATGATCGAATGGTGGGTAGCGATTCTCGCTGGTCTCTCTGCCGAGGCGTTTCTCGGCACGCAGGGCGACATATGGGATACCCAGTGGGATATGTTTCTCGCCCTGATCGGCGCGATTTCGGCCCTGCTGATTCTCAGCCGGGCCCAGGACCGGCAGCTTGCCCGCATGGGCATCGATCCCGGCGCACCCGTTGGATAATACCGCGGTCGTCCCGGACGCATACCTGGCGTTGGTCAACCTGAACAGAGGGTCGCCCATATAAGCCCAGCGTGCACATGGTCTTTGACAGCGGCACAACCGGATGATCTTTGTTGGCTGATCGATCGGCTGCGCGAAGCGCATTTGCCGGATCAGGGGATACATATCAGCGAATCGGAGCGCTATCTGATCGCCCGTAATCAGGCTGGCTTGGCGCTGGGCGGCGTCGGTCTGGAATTACATCCACCGTATGCACTGCTGCGCTCTCTCGTCGTATGCGCCGGCGCCCGGGGTGCAGGTCTGGGTCGCACACTCGTCAGCGCTGCGGAGGACCTTGCCCGGGGCCACGGCGTCCGCTCGCTATACCTGCTGACGCCGGATGCCGACGCATTCTTCCGTCGACTGGGCTATGTCGAGATCCCGCGCCATATAGCGCCGGATGAGATGCAAAAAACCGGGGAATTCGCCGAACTCTGCCCGGCATCGGCGATCTGTCTGAGCAAGCGCCTGGCTGCCGCGTCCGGGCCAGACGCCGGGGGCGACGCGGGTCTGGGCATCGGATCCGACGACCCGGAGGGCGCGGCTTGATCGATCGACCCTGGCAGATGCTGCTGGCCCTGGCCTTGATCGGTCTCATGGCGCTGTTGCTGAGACGAAGCGCCCCTCGTCGCCGCCGATCTGCGGCCGGCCCGGCTTCCCGCGTAGCCTGGCTTGTGCTGCGAGTGTTGTTGGGATTTCTGTTGTTGCTGGGGGTGCTCGTGGCGCTCGAGGCGACCCGTTTTGTCGATGCAGATATCTGTCTGGATTTCAGCGCGGGCGTCGAGTGGTGCAACTACACGCCGGATACGGTCGAGACACTCTGAAAACGCATATCAACGGCGCTGCCGTTTGGCGGGCCGATCGCCTACCTTTAAACTGACAGCCTGGTTCAATATGGCAACGCGGGAGAGAATAGAATGGAAGGTGGGATTATCGGAGCCCTCGTGCTCGTGGCCGATATCTGGGCCATCCTCAACGTGTTCCAGAGTAATTCGGAAATGACGCCCAAGGTGCTATGGATCGCGGCGATCATCCTGCTGCCGGTGTTGGGCTTTCTCGCCTGGCTGATTGCGGGGCCGCGCAAAGCCTGAGCAGCGGGCCAGCGTTAGCCGTGCCGCTCAGCCAGCGGTCACGGGATAGGTGCCGGCCCGGATCCAGCGGCTCAATAGCCACTTCTCGCCCCGCTCCACCGGCGCACCTGCATGCAGCGTTCGCACATCCGGCCTGCCTTCGGGATCGCAGTTAAAGAATAACAGCCCGCAACCGGTCGCCGGCGGGATGGTCAGGCCCACCTCTGGAAAGCAGGTCTCACCGCCAGCTTCCACCTCGTTCAGATAGACCAGGAACGTCGCTACCCGCTGCCCGCCCTGGTCAAGACCCACACGGCTGCCAGGGGCCCGCGGATCGTAGTAGTCCCGATGCGGCCGGTATTCGTCGCCGGGTGCGTAATAAAGGACGGTGATGGGCTCTGCGTTCTCGGGCGGCAGCATCGCGTAGCGGGCCAGACGCTGCTCGATGTTCCAGACCACCATGTCGCGCAGCGGGTCCAGCATCCTCGCCGATGACGCGCGCCGTGCGTCGTCCACGACGCGTTCGCCGGTATGCCGATCCAGTACGCGGGCGGTGCGCAGAAACGGCCGGGCCATGGCGATAAGGTGGAAACACTCTTCCTGGGACAGCATCTCCGGGAACAGAAAACAACGTGGCTGCCACGCAAGGACCCGCGGCGCCGTCTCACCCGGATTGATCGGGCATTCCCGTGGTGTCTCGGGCGTGACTGGCTGCCGGCTCATGGCCTGGGCGCTCGCGATATCTGCATCATCGAGCTGCGGCCCCAAACGGTTGGCCGCCATGGAGCCGCCCGGGTAACCGGCGGCCGCCGCGGCCATATAGCTGGCAAGTGCGCGGATCGGGTCGACGCTCAATGTGTGGCCATGTTCGTGACGCCATCCGATGGCGCAGAGCGCTCGCGGATCACCAGCGGCGGCGGCGCGACCGTACCATCCGCTGGCTTGCACAGGGTCCGGGTCGCCGCCAATGCCGTGGCTGAGGCTGTAGGCAAACTGGCACATCCCACCCGGATGACCGGCTTCGGCTGCTCGACGGAAACAGTCTCGAGCGGCTGCGGCGTCCTGTTGTCGACCATAACCGGCCCCGTACATCTCGCCCAGCCGGTAGCGCGCCTCCGCGAAGCCCGCGTCTGCAGCGCGCACGAACAGATCGCCCGCCGCGTCCGGATCGTATCCGATGCCCTGTCCCCGCAGCAGCATATAGCCCAGGGCAGACATCGCCGGCGCGAAACCCTGTTCTGCGGATGCCTCCAGTGTCTGCCGGGCGGCTGCATAGTCGGCGTCGTCACCATGCTGTTGCAGGTACCAGACGCCAAGGTTGTATTGGGCGGCGGCGATGCCGCGAGCCGCATCGCGCTTCAGTGTATCGAGGTCGGGCGCCTGCGCCATTTGAGTCCTCCTCCGCGGGGGCCGACAGCTTAGCAGAAGCGGGTTTGCGCTCTGTGAATGGAATTATCATGCAAAGTAATCATGCTGGTGTACAAAGGTTGGCAGCAACGGAGCAATCGAATGGAACGAATCCTCGTAAGCAGTTCCGCCCCCTGGGAAGGACAGGTTGGTTATTCACGCGCGGTGCGGGTCGGAGCCCATGTCTATGTATCCGGCACGACCGCCACGGGTGCGGATGGAGTCTTGATCGATGGCGACGCCGCGGCTCAAGCAAGGCAATGTTTGAGCAACATCCGCGCCGCCCTGGAGCGGGCTGGCGCCAGCCTGGAAGATGTCGTGCGGACGCGGATCTATGTCACGGATATCGATGAGTGGGAGGCCATCGGGCGCGCCCACGGCGAGGTGTTCGGCACCATCCGCCCCGCGACGTCGATGATCGAGGTGAGTCGCCTGATCGTGTCCGGGATGCGGGTCGAGATTGAAGCAGAGGCCTATGTCGCCGATCCATCCGCGGCCGGGTAGTCCCGGAGCCGCGCTCGAAGGCGGTCCCGCGGTGGCGATATTGGTACAGTAGCCCGATGGTGGCACACTGCTCTTTGCGAAAACGCGCCGGGAGAGAAGCAGGATGACAGACGCATTCGTAGCCTACGTGCATTACCTCGGCATCATGATATTGATGGCTGCCCTGGTCACCGAGCATGCCCTGCTCGGCGGCAAGCTCGACTTGCGCCGTGCGAAGCAGATGGCCACCACGGATCTGATCTATGGCGCGGCGGCCGCAGCGGTGTTGCTCTCGGGCATCGTGCGGATGCTCTACCTGGGCAAGGGCAGCGCGTTCTACTTCAGCAACCCCTTGTTCCACGCCAAACTCACCCTGTTCGTGGTGTTGGCATTGATCTCTGTCTATCCCTCGGTCCAGATCGCCGGCTGGCGGATGGGAATCAAGCAGGGGCACGCCCCGCCGGCGTTGCCAAACCGTGTCGCGGTGATGCGCTGGATCATCCGCATCGAACTCACCGCACTGGCGCTGATCCCGCTACTGGCCGTGTTGATGGGGCGCGGCTTCGGCTATTGATGGCTCGGAGATGGCCCGCCATCTGAACCGGACATGGCTGAAAAGCTCGAAGACCCAAAAAATCTCTGCCCGGCGTCCGCGGCCTGGCTCCGTGAGGCCGGTATCGCTGTGCCGACGGCCTTGCGTCTGCGTGATGCCTTGGTGGTCTGTCTCACAGCATGCGCGCACGGTCATCGGCCCAGCGTCAATCTGCTCTACGCCATGCAGGGGGCCGTCGTGGATCAGCACTGGAGCCGGGTGGACAAGGGATGGCTTCTGCCAAGCCTGGACCAGGCGGAGCAGGAAAGCCCGATACCCGATTGAGGCTGCGGATCGATGGGCAAGAGCTTAATGATGTTGGGTCTCGTGTTGATGCTGATCGGGGCGGTCTGGCACTGGGCTCCGGGGCTGCTCGGCTGGTTCGGTAAACTGCCCGGGGATTTCCGTTTTCAGAACGGCAACAGCACGGTCTTTATTCCGCTGGGCTCCATGCTGGTCATCAGCCTGGTGCTCAATGTCATTTATTATCTGTTTTTCCGGCACTGACAGCGCGACCCGATCGGCGCCGGAGCATCGACCGGCAACCACGGGAGGCGACCATGAACAGACGCGCCGGCATCAGGATCGTATTCGCGTTGTTGCTGTGCTCCGGCACAGCCGTTGCGGATGAGGCACCCGGACCGGGCCCGCTGGCGCCGTTCGAGGCATTGATCGGTGGGCAGTGGACCCTGGGTGACGGTTACCAGGTCCTCGAGTGGGGCGTCGGCCAGCGATCGGTGATCGCCCGTTCCTACCGACGCGGTGCGGGCGGTCCACAGCTGGTGTCCGAGGGTATCTGGTTTTTCCATCCCGGAAAGCAGACGGTAGTCGGCTATTTCACCGCTGTCGGTATGAATATTGCGCTGTTCGAATACAAGACCACGCCGAGCACCGCCGGACTCGAGAGCGAGATCGTCACCTGGGATGAACAGGGGCGCGAATCACGCTATGTCGAACGCTGGCTGTTGCAGGGAGAGGATCGTTATCTGTGGCAGCTGATGGCTCCGGGCGAGGACGGTCTCAAGCTCGTCTCCGAGAGTGTTTTTACCCGTGAGAGATCAGGCGCTGATGCTGTGGAGGGCCGGCCATGAGGACCAGACCATGAGGATCACACCATGAGGATCGGACAGTGTCTTTTCGTGGTGGCGGCATGTTCGCTTGCCGCCTGTGCGCCGTCCCGTGGACCGGATTCCGAAGCGCGTAGCCTGCTCCAGCAGGACCAGTCTTTTGCCCGCCTGTCGGTGGATCAGGGCGCCGCAGCCGCGTTTGCCGAGTATCTGGCACCGGATGCCATCCAGCTGCCGGAACAGGGCGATGCCGTGGTCGGCAGAAATGCCATCACCGAGGGTTTGGTGCCGCTGGCCGACTACGTGCTCGACTGGACGCCGATCGGCGCCGAAGCCTCGCGCGATGCGACGCTGGGTTATACCTGGGGACGTTACCGCCTGTATCGCAAGGACAATCCTGAGCAGTTACAGGCGGGCAAATATCTGACCGTATGGCGTCGATCCGAGGATGATCGATGGCGCGTCGTGGCGGATATTGGCAATCACGAACCTGTGGCGCCGGACTGAAGCCGGGTCTGGCGACCGGGGATATTGCAGTATGCGAGGACAAAAGAAACTGGCGAGGTCCGACGCCAGTCCGGCGACGTTGGTCGGACTGGCGGCGATGATCGCGGTCGCCAGCGCTCTGGCGGGTCTCTATACTCTTCCCGGCACGCGCATCCCGTTACTCAACCCGGTGCCCGCCGTATGTCTGGCGGCGATGTTGGTCTACGGTCTGCGCACCTGGCCGGCGGTGCTGGCCGGCAGCGTCGTCTGGTCAGCGCTGATGTTGGCGCCGGACTATGTCCTCGCCGTCGCCTACAGTCTCGGCATCACGCTGGCCAGCGTGATGGCCGCCTGGGGTGTGGTCCGCTACTGGCGTCTGGACCTGTCGCGCAACGCGGTCCACAACCTGATGGTGGTTTATCTGTTCGGGGCTGTGGCGTTTGCCGCGGTGATGTTGCTACTGGTGGCGCCGGCAGTCACCGGCACCCTGCACGCTGCGCCAGCCGAAGCCCTGCTGCTGACGCTGTGGCTGCTGCCCTATATCGTGCTCGGCATCGCGGCGTTTCTGCCGGCGATCATGTTGCTGGTGCTGAAGCTGCCGCCGGAGCCGGCGAGCCGCAGCCAGTCGCAGCGCTTTGTCACACTCGGCCGCCGTGGCTGGACCCTGGGGTGTCTTCTGCTGGCCATGATCCACTTTTGGCTGCTGGCGGTCGGCCACCCGGAATTCGCTATCAGCCTGCGCTATCTGTTGCTGCTGATGATCATCGTTGCCGCGTTGCGATTCGGTTACCGCTTCAACGCGTTGGCTTCACTGGCCGTGGTCGCTTATCTGGTGCTTGCGGAGTCCTGGTGGCTGGGACAGCTTGCGCCGACGTTCGAGCTGCCGAAAATGATCGACCTGAACCTGGTCTGCATCCTTGCTCTGCTGGCTGCGCAGCTGATCGCGATGTATCGCCTCGAGAGCGCCACCGCCACGGTGGACATACGGCGTCACGCCAGCCATGACGCCACCACCGGCCTGCTCAAGCGCGAGGCGTTCCGCAGCCAGCTGGTCGAGGCGGCCGCGGGTGATTCCCGGGACGCGCGACAACATGCCTGTCTGCATATCGATATCGACCGTTTCTCTGTCGTCAACGACAAGAGCGGGATCGAAGCCGGCGACCTGATGCTGCGGGAAGTCGCTGATCTGATCGCCGGTGATCTGCCGGTGACGGCGACCGCGGCCAGGCATGACGGCGACGACTTTATGGTCTTGCTGCGCAACTGCGACGAGGATGAGGCGTCCCGGGTCGCCACCAATATCCGCAGACGCGTCGCCGCTCTGCGGTCGGTATGGCACGGTAGCGAGAGTGCGGTGACTGCCAGTATCGGTATCGCGCCTTTCTCCGGCGGCCAATCCGATGCGGACGTGATCCTGCTTACCGCCCATACTGCGATGAGTCTGGTGCAAAACAGCGGTGGCGACGGCCTGCGCGTGATGCGGGTGGACGACGACGCGGTGGCCGAGCGGAAACGCGCTGCAGCCCTGGTCGGTGAAATACGCGGCGCGATCGAAGCCAACCGGTTCCAGATCTATTGTCAGGAGCTGCAGCCCCTGCAGGATTCGGCGGGCGGTCTCGTCAGCTTCGAAGTGCTGTCGAGAATGACCGATCAACAGGGCCGGCCACTGCCGCCGGTCGAAGTGTTCCCGCTGGCGGAGAAGTTTGAGCTGATGCGCGAAGTCGACCGGGTCGTGGTCACCAACGCGGTGAGCTGGCTGGCCCGCCACCCGGAGTGCGTCGCGCGCACGCACGCCTGCTGTATAAACCTGTCCGGCGCGTCCATCGATGTCGACAACATCGGCTTCTACCGAAGTCTGCTCGACACCTTTGACCTGCCGCCGGAGAAGTTGTGTTTCGAGGTCACTGAGACGTCCGCTGTCACCCATTTCCGTGCCGCGGTCGAGTTTATGGGCGCGCTGAAAACTACCGGCTGCAGCTTTGCACTCGACGATTTTGGCGCCGGCATGTCCTCCTTCGAGTACTTCCGTGAACTGCCGGTGGACAAGATCAAGATCGACGGCGCGTTTATCCGCGGCCTGGAACAGGGCTCGAAGAACTACGCTATTGTGCAGGCAGTGGTCAGTATCGCTCACGCGTTTTCGCTGCAGACGGTGGCGGAGTTCGTGGAGAACGACGAGATCCGGCAGCTGTTGCGTGACCTGGGCGTGACCTACGCTCAGGGACATGTGGTGGCAAAACCCGAACCTATCGAAGAATTCTTTCGCAAGCGGATGGCCATATGAACAGCAAGGGAATTGATGCGGAGCCAGCACCACTCGATCTGCCGGAGCAAGCGGATCTGGCGCCGGTGTACGCTGAATTCGGCGCCGCGGTCCACGATACTCAGGTACTGGAATTTGGCCTGGTCCTGTTGATGGCGCTGGCGACCCGCTATGACGACGCCCAATTTGGCACTGATTCGGTGATGGCCCTGTCTACGGCGCAGGCCGGCCAGACCGTGGGTGAACTGTTCCGTGCAGTGCGCAAGAAAGAACACTTTACCTCGCCTGAGCGCAAGGCGATCCACAAGGCCATCCGGTTACGCAATGACCTGGTGCATCGCTTTATGGTGGATAAAGTGGAGGACCTGTTTACGCCCGAGGGCAGGGAATCGTTGCTGCAGGAGATCCGGGCGATCCGTGACGCGGTGCAGAGCGCGGACCGGATCAATGCCTCATTGATCGATCATTACCTGCAGGAGTACGGCACCAGCGTCGATGAGCTCAAAGATTATGCCGCGGAACTATTTCCGAGTGAGGAGGAGGAGACGACCGGGTGATGTTGCTGCATCGGGCGGTACTGGTCGGTCTGTGTCTGCTGCCGGGAGTCCTGGCCGCGGATGAAAGCCCCGGAGACCCGATCGCCGGATTCTGGAGCTGGTTCGAAGCGGCCGCGCCCAGGATCTACAAAAATGGCGACGACAAGACCAACCGGGAGGACATGACCTACTGGCTTGGCCGGATCCGGGACGGTATGAGCTATGAGATCATCCGCGAGGGGCGCAAGGCCGAACTCATCATCAGCGCGGACGGGCAAATCGGCCTGTTCGCCGCCGTCGATGCGGTGGTCAACGACGCGCCGAAGATCCGCCGCTGGAAGATCCGCGCGCTACGGCCGCGCGCGGGACGTCTCGCGCCGGTCACCGTAGATGGCGCCACCATCGATCCCGCGACCGCCTTTTTCGATCTCTATCAGGATGCGGGCCGTCTCGGCGTGGTGTTCTATCTCCAGGAATACGAAGCCGCGCGGATAGAGGCTTATCGCACTGCGGCCCGGCGTCTGATGTGCCAGGCGGTGGGGGAGCGCCAGGTCGGCAACAATGTGGGCTTTGTCGATCTCGATACCCAGGATGTGCGTGACGCACAATTCAGCCGCCCCTTCGCCGAATTTCGTGAGGTCTTCGACGCGCTGAGTCGCTGATGACAGTGGCGCGAAGATGTTAAAATGCGCGCTTCAAATGACGCCCGAATCAGGGCCTCGTCCACATCATCCAGCAGGGCAGCCCATGAACAAGCTCTCCCGTCTCCGTGAACTGACTACCGTGGTCGCCGATACCGGCGACATCGAGTCCATCCGCCAGTATGCCCCGGTCGATGCGACCACGAATCCCTCGTTGTTATTCAAGGCCGCCCAGGACGGGAAGTACCGCGCGCTGGTGGACGACGCAATCCGCTTCGGTCTTGATGCCTCGGTGGCGACAGAGCGCCAGCTGGAGCTGACGCTGGATCGGCTGGCGGTGAATTTCGGCGTCGAGATCCTCGGCATCATCCCGGGACGTGTCTCCACGGAGGTCGACGCGCGTTTGTCGTTCGACACCGACGCCACGATCGCTCGCGCGGAGCAGCTGATCGGTATGTATGAAGCGGCGGGGATCGACAGGGAGCGTGTGCTGATCAAGATCGCCTCCACCTGGGAGGGGATCGCGGCCGCTGGCCAGCTGGAGCGCCGCGGCATCCACTGCAATCTGACCTTGTTATTTTCGTTCGCTCAGGCTGTCGCCTGTGCCGACGCCGGCGTGACCCTGATCTCGCCTTTTGTCGGCCGCATCCTAGATTGGTACAAGAAACACGAGGGGGTCGAGGGTTACGAGCCCGACGCGGACCCCGGCGTGATGTCTGTGACCCGTATTTACAATTACTACAAGCGCAACGGCATCGACACCGTTGTGATGGGCGCCAGTTTTCGCAATACCGGCGAGATTCTCGAGCTCGCGGGCTGCGATCTGCTGACAATCTCGCCGGACCTGATGGCCGAGCTGGAACAGGACACCGGCGAACTGCCGCGCAGGCTGTCGCCGGAAACGGCCCGGGAGCGCGGCGAGGCCGAAGTCGAGATGGACGAACGCCGCTTCCGCTGGGAGCTCAACGAGGATGCGATGGCGACCGAGAAGCTGGCCGAGGGCATCAGGAATTTCACCCGCGATACTGAAAAGCTCGAAGCGCTGGTGCGCGAACTCGAAGGCCTGCCGCAGGCGGCTGCTGGCTGAGGCGCCGGCGACGAACCTCGATCCGCGATGAAAGCCCCGGCCAGTGTGGCGG
>JBATKC010000091.1:0-4515 GCA_049669065.1 Gammaproteobacteria bacterium | reverse complement strand
CCTATGTGGGCCGCTTCAATTTCAAGGGCCAGACCCAGCAACAGCGCATCGGTGAGCTATCGGGCGGAGAGCGCAACCGCGTGCATCTGGCCAAGGTCCTGCGTTCCGGCGGTAACCTGCTGATGCTGGACGAGCCCACCAACGACCTGGATGTGGAGACGCTCCGCGCGCTCGAAGAGGCGCTGCTGAATTTCCCCGGCTGCGCGATCGTGATCTCGCATGACCGCTGGTTCCTCGACCGCATCGCCACCCACATAATCGCCTTCGAGGGCAACAGCGAAGTGGTCTGGTTCGAAGGCAATTACGCGGAATATGAGGAAGACCTGCAACGACGCAAAGGCGAAGAGGCGACGCAACCGCACCGCATACGCTATCGGCCGCTGGATGGTTGAAGCACGGGACGTACCCGCCGTCCCTGTGCTTTCTTACTATCGTAATTTTTTTAATATATATCATTAGTTTATGGCTGATACTTCAGATTTTTTAGAAATAATGACTGCGGCCGAACAGCTGCGGGTTCAGGGTCTGTTTGACGAAGCCGCCGCGCGCTTGGAAACGCTTCTCGCCGAGCAGCCAGATCATCTCGACGCGCTGATAAAGCTGGCGCAGATCGCGCTGGCGCAGCGGCGCATGGATGAATGTCTGCGGCTGCTGGAACGGGCGAGCGGCCATTATCCCGAGGATGCAGAACTCCATTTCCGGCGCGCGACGGTGTTGCACCAACTCGGACGTATCGACGAAGCACGCGCGGCATACGCCAGAGCCGTCGCGCTAAAACCGGATCACGTGGCCGCCTTGCTGAAACTCGGTGCCTGTCATCTCGCGATGGGCGATCGCGATGCCGCGGTCCGGACCTATCAGGGCGTGGTCGCGATCACCGGTCCGGTGGGGCGCGCGCTCCGTGACCCGAGATTGCCGGCGGCGATCCGCGCAGATGCTGAACTAATGCAGCGCACGCTGAGCCGCAGATACCGCGAGTTACTCGAACTGACCCGGACCTATCTGCGGCAGCGGTACCCGGCCGGCGATCTGACCCGTATCGAAGCCGCGTTTGCGATCATCGCTGGCGAGAGTCAACGGCGCTACGACCATCCGCAGCAGCGTCCGGAGTTCTTCTTTATCCCGGGACTGGCGCCGGCACCCTGGTTCGAGCGCGAGCAATTCGACTGGGTCGCGCAGGTGGAGGACGCATTCCCGGCGGTGCGCGCGGAACTCGAGGCGCTGCTCCCGGAGCGTGCCGGCTTTACGCCCTACATCCACGGCACCCAGGGCCAGGAAGCGACGACGCCCGATGGCACCGACTTCTCTCATCTGGCCGGGAATCTGTCCTGGAGTGCATTTCATCTACACAAGGGCGGGCGCATCGACGAGCATTGCAGGCGTTGCCCGCAGACCGCCGCGCTGATGGATTCGCTGCCGCTGCCCGAGGCCGAAGGCTGGATGCCGGAGACCTTTTTCTCGGTGCTCGGGCCCGGTGAACGGATCATCCCCCATTTCGGCCAGATGAATGGACGGCTGACGATCCATCTCGGCCTGATCATCCCGCCGGACTGCGGCATCCGTGTGGACGAAGAGACGCGGGGCTGGGAGGAAGGCAAGGTCCTGGCCTTTGACGACAGCTTTTTGCATGAAGCCTGGAACGGCAGTGAGCAGGAACGCGCGGTCTATATCTTCGAGGCCTGGCATCCGGATATGAAGCCCGCGGAGATCGAAGGCCTGCAGCATTTCCTCGAGACCCGTGCGCGCTGGCTGCGCGACGTCGGCGCCGAACACAGCGACCGCTGATGCCTGCTCAGTTCCGCGCCGACAGATACTTCTCCCTGCGCACCTGCCGCACGCCGAAGCCCCGCTCCTTCAGCAGCGCCACGGACTCGTCGATCATATTGGGGTTGCCACACAGATAGACGATGTCGTGGTCGGCGTCCGGGTTCAGCGCGGCGAAGTGATGCTGCACATAGCCTTTGCTCTCCCAGTCGGCGGCGTCATCCGGCAACTCGCGGCTGTAACAGGCGCGGAACGTAAAGCGATCGGTCTGTTCCGCGAGGCGCCGGAAAGCATCGGCGTAAAGCAGCTCCTGCCGGTTACGGACGCCGAGCATCAATTCCGCCGTGTGCCCGGACTCAGCCAGCAGCTGCGCTATCGCGGGGAGCATGGAATGGTAGGGCGTCACGCCGGTGCCCGTCGCCACCAGCAGATAGCGACAGGTCGGATCCTCGCGCAGCACAAAGCGGCCATAGGGCCCACTCGCCTCGACCATGTCTCCGGGCTTGAGGGCGAACAGCTTGCCGGTCGCAAAGCCCCCATCCACCGGTGCCACGGCGATCTCGATCAGATCCGACATCCCGGGTTGGGTGACGACGCTGTAGCTGCGATGCGTGCGGTGACCATCCCGGTCCCAATGCAGATTGACAAACTGACCCGCGGTGAACACGAACGGCTCCCGGTCGGCGCGCCGGAACGCATATTGGCGCACCGTGGGAGTCAGCTCCACACATTGCACCATGGTCAAAGGAAACGTGTTTGCGGTCATCTTGGCCCCCGTGTTGAGGCGCTCTTTTAACACAGGCCACCGCGGGGAGCCACGTTGACCCGCCGCCAGGCGCTGATATATTCGCCGCTCCACAAAAGCTATGACGAGGCCACAAGATCATGACCCCAGGACCGGCCATGCTGGCAGCCGCGGTGCTGCTGATGACGCTTCCGACTCCGCTCCAGGCGATGGACGCCGAGACGACCCAGGCGCTGGATGCCGCCATCAACGGTAACCAGCGCTCGGCCGAGAACAAGGCGCGCGATGTCTACCGTCATCCTCGGGCGACGCTGGCCTTCTTCGGTTTCGAGGCTCACATGACGGTAGTCGAGCTCTGGCCGGGCGGCGGCTGGTACACCGAGATTCTCGCGCCGGCGCTGCGCGGCAGCGGCAAGCTGGTGGCGGCCCACTATGGCGAGGACACCGGCTCCGACTATCGCACACGCAACTATTTGGGCTTTGTCGAAAAACTCGCCGCCCGCCCCGAAATCTATGACCAGGTCAAGTTGATCACCTGGGGCAAGGGCGCCGGCAACGCGCTGGGCCAGGACCAATCCGCCGACATGGTCGTGACCTTCCGCAACATGCATAGCCTGATCCGCGACGATCAACTCGACGCCTTTCTCGATGCGGCCTTGCGTGTGCTCAAACCTGGCGGCGTGCTCGGGGTGGTGCAGCACCGCGGCGAGACACTCGCGGATCGGGGGCCTGGCGATATCAATATCGCCGGGGAAGCCGGATCGGGCTATGTGCCGCAGGACTATCTGATCGACCAGGTCACCGCGGCCGGATTCGTGCTCGACGGTCAAAGCGAGATCAACGCCAACCCTCGAGACATCAAGCAATACCCGGAGGGTGTCTGGACCCTGCCCCCATCGCTCAGCCTCGGAGAAACGGACCAGGCAAAATATCTGGCCATCGGTGAGAGCGATCGGATGACGCTGCGCTTTATCAAGCCGGCGGACTGAAACGGCTCAGGCAACGCGCGTATCGAGACGCGCCAGCAGTCCCTCGAAGACCCGCCTCAGGCGCAGACCGGCTTCGGTAAAACGCGGGCTCTCCGGCCCCTCGGCCGGCCGATCCTCATCCATGTATACGCGCTGGCACATCTCGATCTGGATCGCATCCACCTCTTCCAGACGCCCATAGTGATCGGTGATGTAACCGCCCTTGTAGGGCTGGTTGACGTCTACCTGCAGGCCCTGCCCGGCGAAACCGTCGATAAACGCGTCGCGCAACCATTCCCCGCAGGTCTGACCATCGCGGTCACCGAGATAGATCTCGCTGGTCAGCGCGCCGTGCAGGCGATTGGCCGCGCTGGCCACGCTGTGGGCATCGATAAGCACTGCAAAACCGAAGCGGCTTCGCAGCCCCTTCAACAAACGCAGCAACTCGTCGTGATAGGGCTGGTGATAACGCAGCCGCAGGCGCTCGATCTCCTCGGCTGACGGCGGCTGGAGAAAGACCGGCTCTCCCTGAAATGTCTGCGTAGGCACCAGACCGGTCTCGAAGCGGCCAGGATACAGCGGTTCCGCTCTGGGGCTGCGGTTCAGATCAACCACGAACCGGCTGTAAACCGCGTGGATGCTGGTGATGCCCAGCTCGGGGAGAAATTCATAGAGCTTGTGCAGATGCCAGTCGGTCATGGGCAGAGAAGCCATATCCGCCCCCGCCAGCTTCGCCGCTATTTCTTCCGGCACCCGGACACCCGTATGCGGGATGCTGACCAGCACCGGGACCTGATCGGCCGCCGGCAGCCGGACCTCGAATGGCGTCAATCCTGGCATCGTTATCCACCCTCCTGGGCGACGCGCGATCGCATCGCGCCCGCGTATGCTCGGGCAAGCGTATCCTCGATCCTGTGGCGGTGGCCACTGACCTGCCGCTTGCCGCCCACATAGACGTCACCGAAATCAGCGCTGCTGCCGGCGGTCAACAAACCGTCCATCGCAGCATCGATCTCCAGCGCCGCCAACGGAGAATCC
>JBATKC010000090.1:0-4665 GCA_049669065.1 Gammaproteobacteria bacterium | reverse complement strand
GCGCTGCGGCGGCCACCGGTAGCGCCGGCGTTTCGGCCTCATCCGGTCCTACGGCGACGGCGCTGGTCAGCACCGGCACCACGCCGCTGACCTCGACCGGCGCGGACAGCACCGGGACCGGGTCTGTGTCCTGATTGTCGTTATCGCCCATGTTTGCTGCTCAAAGCCGATGCGTATTGAGGGTGTAACCGCGATCCCGATAGAACCGGAAGCGATCCCGGGCCAGGGCACGGTCCTCATTTTCCCCGGAGACAATCTCCGCGACCCGCTCGAAACGGCTGAAAAACAGCGGTACCTCCGCGCCGAGGTTGATCAGCAGATCGGTGTGGTCTTCCGGCGCCTCATCGTGGCCCAGCAGCACCGGGGTCCGGCCGGTGGGGTCGGTGCTGGCAGCGTTTTCGGTCGGCAGATGTGGCAGGAAGCTGCCGTCCCGGTAGGTCCACATCAGCTCGTCCAGCCGGGCCGTTGCAGCGGCTGAGCGGGTATGGACATAAATACCGTGCCCGAGGCGCAGCGCTTTCTCAGCCAGGCGGCAGGCGAAGATCGAACGCTGCTGTTCGGAACCCTGACTCAATACGTAGAAATCGACCCGGGTCATCCGTGTCCGGCGCGGCTGAGCAGGAACTGGACAAGCAGAGGAACGGGCCGGCCGGTGGCGCCCTTGGCGCGGCCTGAGCGCCACGCAGTGCCGGCGATATCGAGATGAGCCCAGCTCAGGCCCTCGGTAAACCGGGACAGGAAGCAGGCTGCCGTGACGGCGCCGCCTTCACGACCGGCCACATTGGCAAAGTCCGCGAAGTTGCTCTGCAGTTCCTTGTTGTAGTCTTCTTCGACCGGCATCCGCCAGGCCCGGTCCTGCGCCTGTTCACCCGCAGCCAGCAGCTGTGCCGCGAGTTTGTCGTCTTTCGACATCAGGCCGGTAAGGTGGTGACCCAGCGCGATCACACAGGCGCCGGTCAGCGTGGCTACATCGACCACGGCCGCAGGCTTGTAGCGACGCGCATAGGTGAGCGCGTCGCACAGGATCAGGCGGCCCTCGGCGTCTGTGTTGAGGATCTCGATGGTCTTGCCGGACATGCTTCGCACCACGTCACCGGGGCGTGTCGCGGTGCCGGACGGCATGTTTTCGCAGGCCGGGATGATGGCTACGACATTGATCGCCGGGCGCAGTTGCGCGATCGCGGTCATGGTGCCGAGCACGCCGGCCGCCCCGCCCATGTCGAACTTCATCTCATCCATACCCGGCGGTGGCTTGAGGCAGATGCCACCGGTGTCGAAGGTCACGCCCTTGCCGACCAGCGCCACGGGGGCACCGGATTTCGCGCCCTTGTACTCCAGCACGATCAGCTTGGCCGGTTCGACGGCGCCGGCGGTCACCGACAGCAGAGACCCCATCTTCAGCTTGCGCATTTCTGCTTCGCCGAGGATCTTGACCTTCATCGCCTTGTCGCCGGCAGCAAGCTTACGGGCGAAATTCGCGAGGTGGGTCGGTGTGCAGTGATTCGCTGGCAGGTTCGCCAGTTCGCGTGCCGCTGCGCTGCCAGCTGCGATGGCGCTGGCGTGCTCGAAGCCGCGTTTTGCATGTCGCCTGTCGGTCGCGTTGTCCACCATCATGCCGAAGCGTTTCAACTTTGGTGCCGCAGGCTTGTCGCCGGTCTTGAGCTGGTCAAAGCGGTACATCGCGCTGGCCACGGCCTCGCCGCCATGGCGGGCGAGGGTGTAGGCGTCAACATCAGTGCAACTCAGCAGGGATATCGCGTCCGCGGCGCCGCACGCGGCGAGGTCCGCAGTCGCGGCGCTGGTCGCGTGGCGCAGGGCCTTGATCGAGAAATTGTCCGGCTTGCCGCAACCGACGAGGAGCAGACGCTGAGCAGCAAGACCCCTCGGATCGGTAATCATCAAGGTGCGTCCCGGCTCTTTTGGCAGATCGCCGCGCCGTCCCAGTTCGCGCAGCAGGCCCTTGCTGGCCTTGTCGATCTGTTGGCCGTGCTGGTCGAGTTTCCCGCCATCGAAGACGCCGAGGATCATGCAGCCGGTCTTGAAACTCTCGGCTCGGCCGCTGCGCACAAAAAAATCCATCTAATGCTCCTTCAATCCCGCATCCCTGTACGGGCGATATGGCCGCCGTTTGAGACCGTGCCAAATCTGGATTAACTTAGCGTCAAAGAGACCGGGACCGGGTCCGGAACGTGGGGATATTAACCGTCCAATCTCGCGCCACGAAAGGCGCAGTCTATCCGAAAATCCCATATATGGCGAAGGCCAGTCAGCGGGGAACAGTGACCGGCATCATCGACCGTTATGTCATCCGGGAGGTCCTGCGCACGGCCGGCGGGGTCACGCTCGTGTTGCTGCTGATCCTGGTCGGCAACCAGTTTACGCGGGTGCTGGCGCGCGCCGCGGCCGACCGCCTGCCCAAGGAACATGTGTTCCAGCTGATGGGTCTGACCTCGCTGGAATATCTCACCGTGTTGCTGCCACTGGCGCTGTTTTTCTCGGTCATCCTCGCCCTCGGGCGCATGTATCAGCACAGCGAGATGGACGCCCTGGGCGCCTGCGGCATCGGTCCGTTACGCTTGTACCGGCCGCTGGGCTGGGTGGGACTCATCGTCGCGGCGCTCGCCGCATGGCTGGCTTTCCAGATCGGTCCCTGGGTGAACCACCGCATCCACCTGCTCAAGCTCGAGGCGCAACGTCAGATGCAGGTGGCGCCGGTGGAGCCCGGACGCTTCCGCAGCACCGCGGACGGCAATCTGGTTTTTTATGCGCGTGCGGCAGATCCGGACGGTTTGCTTCACGACGTATTCATCCAGCTGCGTAGCGGTGAGATGCTGGAGGTCGCGGTGGCCGAGAGCGGCCGCCAAAAAGTGTCGTCGGACGGCAGCCGCCGGGAGATCGTGCTCTATCAGGGACGCCGCTTCGTCGGTGTGCCAGGCACGCTGGATTTCATTCTGATCGATTTCGAGGAGCACGGGATCCCGATTCTGCTGCCGCCGCTGGTGGTCAATCCGGAGAACCGGGAGATGCGACCGACCCGGGAATTGGTGGGGACCGGCAGCCCGCGCGATAGCGCTGAGCTGCACTGGCGCATCGCGGCGCCGGTATCACTGCTGATGTTGATGGTGGTAGCGGTGCCGCTCGCCCGCAGCAGTCATCGCGACAGCCGTTTCGCACGCCTCGGGCTGGGGATCATGGTCTATCTCATCTATAGCAATCTGCTCGGTGTCGGCCGCAGCCTGCTCGAGCGTGGCGCGGTGCCCGATTGGTTGGGGATCTGGTGGGTGCATCTGCTGCCGTTGCTGCTGGCGCTGGGAATGCTCGCGTCCCAGCACCGGGCGTGGGCCTGGCGGCGCTCCGGGGCGGCAACGTGACGTTGCTGGACCGCTATCTGTTCGGAGCCATCGCCCGTGCGACGCTGATCGTGATGCTGGTGCTGCTGGCGCTGATCGGTTTCGTCAATCTCGCCGCCCAGCTCGATGATGTCGGCGTCGGCAGCTTTGGCCTCGCCGACGCTTTCCTGGTCGTGGTCCTCACCTTCCCGACCAACGCGTTCGATATATTCCCCATGGCGGTATTGCTCGGCTCGATGCTGGGTCTGGGCACGCTTGCGAATCGCAGCGAGCTGGTGGTGATCCAGGCGTCGGGTGTGAGCACCGTGCGGCTGGCGATTGCGATGTTCGTCACCGGCTGTCTGCTCGCGTTGGCGGCCGGTGTGCTCGGCGAGATCGTTGGTCCGCCGGCTGAGCGCTTCAAGCAGGAGTACAAAGCCGAGCTGAAACAGGGCAAACCCGGCACCAGTCGTCTCGCTGGTACATGGCTGCGTGACGGCCCCCGCATCCTGAATATCCTCCAGGTGCAGGACGCGAACAGCCTGGCCGGTGTGATCAGTTTCGAGTTCGACGAGCGCGGACAACTGCGCGCCATCGGCCGCGCGCGCAGCGGGCGCAAGCTGGATGGCGACACCTGGCAGCTGGAGGACTTTGCCGCCACCCGCGTGGATGGCGAGGTTGCTGCCATCGACCAGGCAGCGCCACGGATATTGCAGACGCGGCTCGCTCCCGAAGTGCTGGAGGTATCCATCGTTGAACCGAGCCGTCTGTCGACGCCGAGCCTGAGCGAGTACATCGACTACCTGCGGGCGAACGATCTGGCTGCGGACAGTTATGAGCTCGCGTTATGGTCGCGCTGGGCCAACGCCTGCGCGGTCATCCTGATGGTGTTGCTGGCGTTGCCGTTCGTATTCGGGCCGCTGCGAAGTGGTGGCAACGGTGTGCGCATGGTGATCGGTGTGTTGATCGGTGTGACTTATTTTCTCGCCACCGGCGCGCTCACCAACAGCGCGGCGGTCTATGACGTGTCGCCTTTACTGGCGGCCTGGTTGCCGCTGCTGTTGCTGAGTGCCGCCGCCGTAGCCGGGCTGGCCAGGATCCGTTAACGCTCGCGCCGTTTGGGCGGTAACAGCACGATCCGGGTTCCGCTGAGGCGGTCGTGCCAGGCCAGTCCGCGACGGTCGAACAAGATCCATACATAGCCAAGTCCGGCGGGCAACGCCGAGAGACACGCCGCGGCCAGACGTCCAAGCGCCTGGATCGGGCTCACGGCCTGGTCATGACCCGCATCGCGGATCAGTTGCAGACGCCAGGCACGCATGCCGATGGTCTGGCC
>JBATKC010000089.1:0-5649 GCA_049669065.1 Gammaproteobacteria bacterium | reverse complement strand
GCCCGACACAGCGCTGCGGCGATGGGTTCAGCAGTGACGCGAACGGCGACGCTGTCGCGACCGCCGGTGATCCAGGCCGGCACGCCATTCGACGCCGTTACGACCCATGTTAGCGGACCCGGCCAGCTGGCCAGCATCCGCTCGCGTTCGGCCGGAGAGGGACAGATATAGGCGTCAAGCTGTTGCACACTTGCAGCCAGCAGGATCAAGCCGCTGGCGACCCTGCGTTGCTTTATCGACAGGATCCTTGCTACCGCTGCGGGTTCGAGCGGATCGCAACCGAGGCCGAACACTGACTCCGTCGGGTAGGCGACCACGCCGCCATCGCGTAGCGCGCGGGCAGCGCGATCGACAGCACGGACACGGCTCATGGCTGCCGGTCAATCACCCGCGTCGAGGGCGACCGACGGTCCGCCTGCTGTCTTGGATGGGGTCGCGGCCTTGCCGGCAGGCGTCTTCTTGCGCGCTGCGGTCTTCTTTTTCGCAGCCGCTTTTTTCCTGGCTGCTTTCTTCCTGGTCGGCGCTTTCTTTGCCGAAGTCTTCTTTGCCCTAGTCTTCTTGGCGGCCTTCTTTTTCGCTCCGGCTTTCTTGCGGCCGCGTCGCGCCGGCGCCTTTTCGATCGCCTCCTGGCATTGCTCGAGTGTCAGCGAGGCAGGGTCCACGTCCTTGGGGATCCGGGCATTCTTGTTGCCATCGGTGATATACGGGCCGTAGCGGCCGTTTAACACGCTGATACCTTGCGCCTCGAATTCCTTGATGATGCGATTGGCGTCGGCTTCCTTCTTCTCCCTGACCAGCTCCAGCGCCCGTTCCAGCGTAATGCTGAAGGGGTCGTCCTCGGGCTTGAGTGAGACATATTTCTTGCCATAGCGGACATAAGGACCGAAACGGCCGATGTTGGTCGAGACTTCTTCGCCTTCGGCGGTCTCGCCCAGCGCCCGGGGCAGCTTGAACAGTTCGAGTGCGTCGGCCAGCTCGATGTTGTCCATCTTCTGGCCGGGCCTGAGGCCGGCGAACTTCGGTTTCTCCTCGTCGTCCCGGGTGCCGATCTGCACAAACGGCCCATAGCGGCCCATGCGCACTGACACCGGTCGGCCCGACTTGGGATCGGTGCCCAGTTCGCGGGCCTGAGCGGCTTCGGCCCTGGTGACGGAGACGGCCTTGTCCTCGACCAGCTCGATAAACGGCTTCCAGAAGCGTTCCAGCAGCGGCACCCATTCCTCCTCACCGCGGGAGATCGCGTCCAGCTCGTCCTCGAGTCGGGCGGTGAAGTCGTAATCGACGTAGCGGGTGAAATGATCGGTCAGGAATCGATTGACGATGCGACCGATGTCGGTGGGGAAGAACCGGCGCTTGTCCATCTCCACATATTCCCGGTTCTGCAGCGTGGAGATAATCGACGCGTAAGTCGATGGCCGTCCGATGCCGTATTCCTCCAGCGTCTTGACCAGGCTGGCCTCGGAGAATCGAGGGGGCGGCTCGGTGAAATGTTGTTCGCTGACGATATCCAGCAGTTTCACCGGGTCGCCCTTCTCCAGATGAGGCAACAGGCGGTCACCTTCGTCATCGGCCGCATCATCCCGGCCTTCCATGTAGACGGCACGAAATCCTGGCTTGACCAGTACCGAGCCGGTGGCCCGGAAGCTGGCCAGTTCGTCGCCGCCGCGCGCCGGCTTCAGGTCTACGGCGACCGTGTCGAACACCGCACTCTCCATCTGGCAGGCGACAGCGCGCTTCCAGATCAGCTCATACAGACGCGCCTGATCGCGATCCAGATGGGGCGCAACGGAATCCGGATGCCGCGCCGCCGAGGTCGGCCGGATGGCCTCGTGGGCCTCCTGGGCATTCTTCGATTTGGTCCGGTACAGACGCGGTTGTTCCGGCAGATTTTCCTGGCCGAAGCGCTCGACGATCACTGCGCGCAGCTCCTGCACGGCCTCGTTGGCCAGCGCCACCGAGTCGGTACGCATATAAGTGATCAAGCCGACCGAACCTTCACCTACATCGATGCCTTCATACAGCCGCTGTGCCGTACGCATTGTCTTCTGCGCGCCAAAGCCCAGCTTGCGCGACGCCTCCTGCTGCAGCGTAGACGTGGTGAACGGCGGTGACGGGTTGCGGCGGCGCTGCTTGCGTGTGACCCCGGTGACAGCCAGCTGGCCGCCCGCAGCCTCGCGCAGCTTCGATTCCACCGTTGCCGCGCGTTCGGCGTCGGTGATGCTGAACTGCTCGATCTTGTCGCCATCGAACATCGCCAGCCGCGCTTTGAACGGCTGTTCACTCGCCTCGGCGGCCGCTTCGATAGTCCAGTACTCACGCGCCTTGAACTGCTCGATCTCCCGTTCCCGCTCGCAGATCATGCGCAACGCCGGGCTCTGCACCCGGCCCGCCGAGAGACCCTGTTTTATCTTGCGCCACAACAGCGGCGAGAGATTGAAGCCGACCAGATAATCCAGCGCGCGTCTCGCTTGTTGCGCATCGACCAGATCAGTGGACAACTCTCTGGGGTGGCTCATCGCCTCGTCGATCGCGCTACGCGTGATTTCGTGAAACACGACACGGCGCACCGGCTTGTCTTCCAGCAGGCCGCGCTCCTTGAGGATCTCGTGGAGGTGCCAGGAAATCGCCTCGCCCTCCCGGTCCGGGTCGGTAGCGAGATATAGCGCATCGGCTTTTTTCAGGGCCTTCGCGATGGCGTCGACATGTTTCTGGTTACGCTCGATGATCTCGTAGCTCATGGCGAAACCATCCGCCGGATCGACCGCGCCTTCCTTCGGCCGCAGATCGCGCACATGACCATACGAGGCCAGGACCTTGAAATCCTTGCCCAGATATTTTTCCAGCGTCTTCGATTTCGCTGGTGATTCGACGATGATCAGATGCTTGCTCATGTCTCTAAAAAAACCCGAGCCGTGGCCATGGCCACGGCTCCTGGATCGACTCTCGATTTCTGCCTAGTGGGCAGCCGTAACCTGATCCTCGAAGACCAGGTCTTCCATGCGGGCGTAGGCCGTCTCCTGGCCAGGCTGACTGAACAGAATCATCAGCACGACCCACTTGATCTGCTCGATGTCGACTTCTTCCGAGCCCAGCGCCATGACTCGATCGATGACCAGCTCGCGCTGTGCCGGTGACAGGATCCCGATCTGTTCGAGATACATAATGTAGCCGCGACACGGTGCGTCCAGCCGCATGAATTCTTCTTCGCTAAACACCCGGATGGCGCGTTCCGTTGGCGACTGCCAGGCGGGATCTTCGTCACGGGCGGCGAGGCCGTCGAGCCATTCGAGGGCCTTATCGATCTCGCCGTGGTGGAAGCCCGCTCGCTCGAGCTCGTCGCGCAGCGCGTTCCGGTCCGGTTCGGGCTCTGTGTCGGCGTCGGTGTACGTCTCGAACAGGTACATCAGGACGTCGAGGACGTTTTCCTTCATATCAGAACCTCTTGCCTGCGCGGGTGTAACGGCCACCCGTTCCGGACTCTACATATCCTTGCAGCTCCAGGATCAGGAGCATGGAGGAAACCTCAGCCGCCGTCAATTTCGTGCGCTCGGACAGTTGATCCACGCTGACCGGGTCGCTGCCGCAGGCATCCAGCAGACTTATGTAAGCTGTATCCAGAGCGTCAGGCGCTGCTTGCGGATCCTGTTCACTGGATGCGGGTAATGACCCATTATCGCCGAGACTGCCCACCAGCGGACCCAGTTCGGCGAGCACATCTTCGGCTGACTCCACCAGTTTGGCGCCGTCGCGGATCAGGCGATGGCAGCCACGCGCCATGGGATTATGGATGCTGCCGGGGATGGCGAACACTTCGCGGCCTTGCTCGGCCGCGAGCCTCGCCGTGATCAGCGAGCCACTGCGCAAAGCCGCTTCAACCACCAGCACGCCCAGGGCCAGACCGCTGATCAGCCGGTTGCGCCGCGGAAAGTTGCCGCGCAGCGGTGCAGTGCCGGGGAAGAACTCCGATACCAGCGCGCCATGCTCCGCGATACGGCTGGCCAACTCAGCGTTGGCCGGGGGATAGGCGACGTCGAGGCCGGTGCCGCAGACCGCGATGGTCGATTCGCCCTCGTCGAGAGCTCCGCGATGGGCCTGGCTGTCGACCCCCAGAGCCAGTCCGCTGGTGATCACCAGACCGCATCGGCTCAGGAATCCCGCGAACGCGAAGGCGTTGTCGCGACCCCCGGGGCTCGGATTGCGGCTGCCGACGATGGCCAGCTGCGGCTCGGCCAGAAGGCCGGGATTGCCATCGATAAACAATGCGATGGGGGGATCCTGGATCCGTCGCAGCAGTGGCGGGTAGTCGGCGGACGCCAGCGTCAGGAGATGGTGGCGTATCGGATCTGCCTGCAGCCAATCGAGAGCCAGCGCCAGGTCTGCCGCGATCTCCGCTGCCGCCCGGTCGGGATGGACCGCCAATCCGATCTTGCGCCACTCATCGGGGCCTGCCGCGGTTGCCTGCCCGGCGCTGCCGAAGTGATGCAGCAGAGACTCGACGGCGGCCGCGTCTATCCCCGGAGTGCGGGTCAGCTTCAGCCAGGCTTCCAGTTCACTCATGGGCGGGCAGGTTCTTCAAAGCAGAAACGCCGGCGTGCAGCCGGCGTTTCCAAGTGGTCATTGACGCACGAGTCCGGTCAGGACATCAGGGATTTCGCACGGTGTCCAGCACGTTGATGGCGCCCTCAGCTCTAACGATAAGTCCATAGCTGATCTCATCGAAGACCCGGAATACCATCAAAAGCCCCGCATATTCCTCGGGCAGCTTGACCTTCTCCTTGAACATGATGCCCTTGGAGAACTGATCCCGCTCGGTCCGGCCGGCCTGGTAGACGGCGAGTACATGGCCCTGTTCCAGCCCGTGCTGACTGCCGCGATTGAGGGTCACGATCTGATATTGACCGACAATAGACACGCCATCGAACACCGAGATGATCGAGCCTTCGATCGGCTGCTGCGGAGACCGTGGAGCAAAATACAGCGGGAAGTCGTTCACCGGCGGCAACAACTTGTTGCCGTTGACCGCCTCCCTCTCGGTGGAATTCAGGAACAGGGTCGAGGGATCACCGGATTGCACGATAGTGCCTTCGCCGACATAGATGCCCTGATAGCCCAGCAGATCGCCGTCGTCCGGATCGCGCAATTCCTCGCCGACCCGCATCACCGAGTAGATCTCGCCGTCGCTGAAATCCCCGCCCCGGACATACACCTCAGTGCCGGCGGCGTGGGCCAGGTGCCCATGACGACTGGTCATGATGTATGGCGCATTCTCGACCGTGTCCTTGTCCAGCACCGCGGGTTTGGACAGGAACGCCTGGATGATCTCCAATGGGATGGTCTGGATCGCCTGATCCAGCGGCTCTGCCCGCACTCTCGGGGAGAGACGATCGGTGCCGCCACGCTCCAGCACCAGGCGCGGCTTGCCGTCGATATAAACCAGGCTGATTACATCGCCGGGATAGATCAGATGCGGGTTGGCGATCTGAGGATTGGCGTACCAGATTTCCGGCCAGTACCAGGGATCCTTGAGGAACATCGCGGAGATGTCCCACAGGGTGTCGCCCTTGACCACCACATATCGATCCGGGTGAGCGGGGTTGAGCCTCGGCGCCGGTTCGCGATAGACGGGGGCCGGCGCGGCCGGGGCAGGTG
>JBATKC010000088.1:0-4156 GCA_049669065.1 Gammaproteobacteria bacterium | reverse complement strand
CGACCATCGGCGCGGCGATCCTTCGGGTCAGCTCGGAACCCGCACCGCTGCCGAGCATCACCGGAAGCAGACCCACCAGGGTGGCGGTGACCGTCATCAGGACCGGCCGCAGCCGCAACAGCGCGCCACGCCGGACCGCGTTGAGCAATTCGACGCGCCCGACCGGGCCTGCGTCCCTGGCGGTCTCGAGAGACTGGCGGAGATAGACCAGCATCACGACCCCGACCTCCACGGCCATGCCCGCCAGCGCGATAAACCCGACACCCACCGCCACCGAAACCCGGAAATCCAGCAGCCA
This sequence comes from Gammaproteobacteria bacterium, assembly GCA_049669065.1. GTDB lineage: Bacteria > Pseudomonadota > Gammaproteobacteria > Steroidobacterales > XN24 > CAMYOC01. The sequence goes on along the minus strand of JBATKC010000088.1, from coordinate 3,858 downwards.
GAGCAGCCACAAACCGCCGATCAGGGACATTGGCAGCGTACCCAGCACGATCAGCACTTCGCCGAAGCGTCGCAGCTGCAGATAGAGCAACACCACGATGATCGACAGCGTCAGCGGCACCAGCAGCCCGAGACGGGCCCGCGCCCGCTCCAGGTATTCGTACTGGCCCGACCAGGTGATGCTGTACCCGGCAGGGATCGTCACCGCGGCGGCCACTGCCTGCCGCGCCGCCTCCACATAGGCGGCCAGATCGCGATCGCTGATGTCGACAAAGACCCAGCCGGCCGGGCGCGCGTTCTCGCTACGGATCATGCCGGGCCCTTCCTCAACCCGGATCTGCGCCACATCGCCAAGCGCGATCCAGGCGCCCGACGGTGTACTCAGCGGCAGGTTACGCAGCTGCTCCGGGCTATCACGCAGGTCTGCGTAAAAACGTAAGCGGATGGGATAGCGCTCGCGCCCCTCTACGGAGGTGCCGATGGCCATACCACCGACACCGAGCGCGACGACCTGCTGCAGATCACGCACGCTGAGTCCGAAACGCGCGGCGGCGACGCGATCCACGTCCACGGTGACATAACGCCCGCCCAGGACCCGTTCCGCATAGACCGAGCGGGTGCCGTCGACGCCGGCGATCACTGCCTCGATGCGTGTGCCCACGTCCTGGATCACGCCCAGATCCGGCCCGGAGATCTTGATCCCCAGCGGCGTGCGGATGCCGGTGGCGAGCATATCGATGCGGGTCTTGATCGGCATCACCCAGGCGTTGGCCAGACCCGGCAGCCGCACCCGCTGGTCGAGTTCCGCGCGGATATCATCCAGCGTGAGACCCGGCCGCCACTGGTCTCTCGGTTTGAGCTGGATCACGGTTTCGATCATCGTCAACGGCGCCGGGTCGGTCGCGCTATCGGCGCGGCCCGCTTTGCCGAACACACTCTCCACTTCCGGCACCGTGCGGATCAGGCGGTCGGTCTGTTGCAGCAGCTGGCGCGCTTCGCCGGCGGAGATGCCCGGCAGCGTGGTCGGCATATACATCAGATCGCCCTCGTCCAGATCCGGCATGAACTCGGTGCCGAGACGGCTGGCGGGCCACAGCGTGGCCAACAACAACACCAGCGCCAGCGCCAGCGTGGCCCAGGGCCAGCGCAGCACCGTATCGATCATCGGGCGATAGGCCCAGATAGTGGCCCGGTTGATCGGGTTGCTTGACTCCGGCCGGATGCGGCCGCGGACAAAGTAACCCATCAATACCGGTACCAGCGTGATCGCCAGCATTGCTGCCGCGGCCATGGCGAAGGTCTTGGTGTACGCGAGCGGCGAGAACAACCGTCCCTCCTGGGCCTGCAGCGCGAACACCGGCAGGAAACTCACGGTGATCACCAGCAGCGAGAAAAAGATCGGTGGACCGACTTCGCAGGCGGAGCGCGCCACCGCCTGCCAGCGGTCGCTCGGCACATCACCGGATTCGAGATGTTTGTGCAGGTTCTCGACCATGACGATGGCAGCGTCGACCATGACGCCGATGGCGATGGCGATGCCGCCCAGCGACATGATGTTGGCATTGATGCCTATCGCATTCATCGCGATAAATGCCATCAACACGCCGAGCGGCAGGCTGATCACCGCGACCAGGGTCGAACGCAGATGGAACAGGAACAGCGCGCAGACCAGCGCCACCAGCAACAGTTCCTGCACCAGCTTGCCGCGCAGGCTGTCCTGGGCGCGCATGATCAGATCGGAACGGTCATAGACCACCACCAGTTCCACACCCGGCGGCAAACCGGTCGCCAGTTCGTCGAGACGCGCGCGCACCGCTTCGATCACATCGGTGGCGTTCTCGCCCCAGCGCATCACCACGATGCCGCCGACTGCCTCACCCTCGCCATCCAGATCCGCGATGCCGCGCCGGGATGCCGCGCCGAAGCGGACCTCGGCCACATCGCCAAGCAGCACCGGCACGCCCCCGGTGGCCAGTGACAGGGGCAGCGCGCGCAGCTCTTCCAGGCTTTTGATATAGCCGGTGGCCCGCACCATATACTCGGCCTCACCCAGTTCGATGACCGAACCGCCGACCTCGCGGTTACCGGCAATCACCGCCTCGCGCACCATGTTTAATGACACACCCCAGGTACGCATGCGCTGGGGGTCGAGCACGATCTCGTACTGGCGCACCATGCCGCCCACACTTGCGACCTCGGCCACGCCCGGCAGCGACTGCAATTCATACTTCAAAAACCAGTCCTGCAGGCTGCGCAGCTCGGCGATATCGCTCTGCCCGCTACGGTCCACGAGCGCGTACTGGAACACCCAGCCGACCCCGGTCGCATCCGGGCCCAGGGCCGGCTTGACCTCCGCCGGTAGAACCGCGGCGGCCTGATTCAGATACTCCAGTACACGGCTGCGCGCCCAGTAAAGATCGGTGCCATCTTCGAACAGCACGTAGACAAAAGAATCACCGAAAAAAGAATAGCCGCGGACCGTGGTGGCGCCGGGCACGGCCAGCATCGACGTGGCCAGCGGATAAGTGATCTGGTCCTCGACGACGCCGGGCGCCTGCCCGGGGAAGCTGGTGCGGATGATGACCTGCACGTCGGACAGATCCGGGATCGCGTCCACCGGCGTGTGGCGCAGGCTGGCCACGCCCCAGGCTGCGGTCAGCAGCGCCAGCAGCAGCACGACGACACGGTTGCGCACCGACCAGAGAATGATGGCTTTGATCATGCCGGGTCTCCTAGTGCTCGTGGCCGTCCGGTCCTGGCCGTTCGTCCTCAGCGCTGACCCGACTCAGTTCGCTGCGCAGGCTGGCCTCCGAGTCGAGCATGAACTGACCTGACACGACCACGTTGTCGCCCGGCGCCAGACCGTCGCTGATCGCGGCCATCTCCCCCGACTCGTAGGCCACCGTCACCACGCGTGGCTGGAACTGGTTGTCGCCCGCATCGACGATCACGCGGGTGCCGCGGCTGGTGCGGATCAGCGCTTCACGCGGTATCTGGAGCACCGGCACCGCGTCACGCTCACGGATCCTGACGGTTGCAAAACTGTTGGGTTTGAGCTGCCCGCCCGGGTTGGCAAAAGAGAGCCGGACGCGTACTGCACGCGTAACCGGATCGGCCTCGGGGTAGACGTAAGCCAGCTCGCCACTCAACGCGCGTGCCTCGCTCTGATCCAATGTCACTATCGCGGGCAATCCCGGCGCCAGCCAGCCGGCCTGGCGGGTCAGCACATCGGCTTCTATCCAGACCTGTTCCAGATCCGCCATCACCACCATGTCCGTGTCCGGCCGCACATGCATGCCCTCGCGCGCATCGAGCTTGATCACGACGCCGTCCATGTCGCTGCGGAACACGATATAACCATCGACCTTACGCTCCCTGCGCAGACGCTCGATCTCGCTCTTGCTGATACCCAGCGCACGCAGGCGGTTTTCTGATGCAGCGACCAGTGCATTGCCGCCCATGCGCAAGGCCTGGAGAAATTCTTCCTGGGCCGATTCGAGCAACGGCGAGAACAGCTCCACCAGCGGCTGGCCCTGGCCGACCCGGTCGCCTACCGAGCTGACATGCACCCTTTGCACCCAGCCCTCGGCGCGCGCGTGGATGTGTCGTACCCGGCTCTCGTCGTAGGCGACCTGGCCGACCGCGTCGACGACCCGCGGCAGCGGCTCGAGCACGACGGGTGCCACGCGCACACCGAGATTGTTGCGCACCTGCGGGCTGATGCGGACGGTGGTCGTCTCGTCATCGACCGGCTCTTGTTGGCGCAGAACCAGATCCATGCCACAGATCGGGCAGCTGCCGGGTTCGTCCGAGCGCACCTGGGGATGCATGGGACAGACGTAGCCGGGCTGGGCGTGGG
>JBATKC010000087.1:0-3460 GCA_049669065.1 Gammaproteobacteria bacterium | reverse complement strand
CTCAGATAGAGATCGTTGGCTTGTTGCAGATTACCCGCCCACGCTTCGATCCTGGCCGCAGCCCGCAGCAGTGTCTTGTCCTCCGGCCACTTGCGCGCCATGGACTGCATCGATTGAACGGCAGCGGCCGTGTTGCCCTGTAATAGAAGGAGGATCGCCTCGCTCGCCGCGATACCGGCATAGGCCGGGTTTAGTTGCCGGCCCGTGTCGAGCAGCGCCTGGGCCTGCTCCAGATCGCCCAGGGTCATGTAGTAATCCGCCAGACTCTCATAGGTCTGGATCGATTCGGGGGCCAGCTCCAGCACCTTGTGCATCGAGCGTATTTCCTGCTCCATATCGCCCTGAACCTGTGCCAGGCTCGCCATTGTGCGATAGGTGCCGTCCCAGTCCGGCGCGATCTCCCTGAGCTGATCGGCGTAGTACACCGCCTTTTCCATATCGCCAACGAACGCGTGACTGGTCGCCAGGTTCTGCACGATCACAGGCGCGAGCGGGTCCAGCTCATAGGCCTTGTTATAGAGTTCCCACATCCGCTCAGGATCCGAGGCAAAAAACGAACTGGCCAGCCACATATGGGCATAGGCATTGTTTGGATTCAGTTCGATCGCACGTTCCAGCAGCGGAGTGGTTTCACTTTCCGGCGCGCCCATGCCGCTCAGCAGCTGTGCCTTGATCGCCCAGGCTTCGCTCAGCTGGTCATCGATGGCGAAGGCCTTCTCAAGTGAAAGCTCCGCCAGCGGTCCGACTTCGGCGATGTTGCGGTAGCCGTAAGAGGCCTGCATCACGTAGACATAGGCGACGCCGGTATGGGCCAGCGCATAGTCCGGGTCGACCCTGGCTGCGTCCTTGAATTCCGCGAGCGCGAGCTCCAGCTGTTCCCTGGACCGATACGCCACGTGATGCAGACCTTTCAGATAATGCTGATAGGCTTCCAGGTTCTCGGTGCTCTTTTTGGCGATGACCGCCTGGTCGGATGCGCCAAGGAGCTCCTGTTTCAGCGCGGCGACGACCTGGGTGGCGATCTCGTCCTGGATCTCGAAGATGTTGTCCATCTTGCGATCATAGGTGTCGGACCAGAGGTGATAACCGTTCGAGACCTCGATAAGCTGTGCGGTCACGCGGATGGTGTCGCCGGATCTGCGCACGCTGCCCTCGAGGATGTTTTTGACGTTCAGGGCCTCGCCGATCACCTGGAAATCCTGGTTCTTGCCCTTGAACGCAAATGAAGAGGTGCGGCCGGCGACCTTGAAGTCCTTGATCCTGGCCAGCACGTTGAGCAGTTCTTCGGACAGGCCGTCGGCAAAAAACTCGTTTTCCTCGTCTGCGCTCATGTTGACGAATGGCAGCACGGCGATCGAGCGTTCCGGCGCGGGGGCAAATTTCATTGCGGCCAGCTTCGCCGGGTCGACCGCTTCGGTCTCCACCGCCTTGTCGATGACCGGGGTCTCTGCGACCGGCGTGGATTCCGGGATCAGCCGGTCGACCACGACCACGCCGATGGCCAGCGCCAGCATGCCGATAATCAGGGCATTGATCTTGCGCCCTGTATCGGGCGCGATCGACTGGCTGCGATCGATGTCCTTCTCTTTTTTCAATCCCTCCGGAGTCATCTCATAGACCCAGGAGAAGATCAGCGCCAGCGGGAACCCGAGCGCCAGAATCAGGAAGATGACTTTGCCGATGGATTCGGGCAGCCCGAGCAGCGACACGCCCACATCGGCCACCTGCAACAGCAGCCAGGTGGCGACCACATAAAGCACCGCCACCTTGACGACGTTGCGTCGTTTGAGTTCCTCGAAAAACGACATGATTTTTGTTACGGCCTCCCCCTCGGCTGGAAAGATGATCGCTGATCCGCAAGGGTTTGTCGATGTTGTGAGTGGGAATACGGGGACAGGCGAATCCGGGGCGAAATTACCCGATCGCCGTGCGGCTTCCAGTCTCAGCGAACCCCAGCGCAATAAGCCAGGAGACGGGTGCCAGCAGAGACTCGTGCCGCTGATAGCTGTAGAGTTCGATGGGGCCAAATGCAGGCAGCTTGGCTGCCGGGCTCAACGGGTGCATCCGGTCAGATCGCGAACAAGCTGCAAGCTGATCTCGGATGCAAATGCCGCCTCATCGGGTCACTGTGTTTCCGGTGCGTGTTTGAACGCTAGCAACAATGAGTGGGCCTCGACAGAGTCCTCGGAGAAATACGCGGACCCAAAATCGTGCTCCAAAAAGGGCGTGTACGCCGGCACTGTCGAGACATCGAGCGTATCGATATTCGTAAAGCCCATGGTCCAGTCCGGGAAATCCCGGTGCTGGACATACTCGGACACTATCTCGAACACTCTCTTGTGCCGGATATCCGTCTGAATATCAGCAAACACTTCCAGAACGTTTTTCTCTTCGCCCTCCAGCACCTGCATAAAAAAGCCGCCTTTGTATAGCAACATGCCGGTGATCCGCAGTCGCTCGTTACGCGCCCTGGATTGCTGCAGCAGGCCTACCAGATCATCCTCGCTCATCGGCCAGGCTTCCGTACTTACATAGATCAAATGGAATAACACAAGCGCCACCACGCTTCCCGGCAATCAGATGGGCATTGCCTCGATCGACTGGCTATTTCACAGCATAGGCAAGATTTGGGGCAGTGACCATGATTCACCCCAGGGGGCCAAGGGGCGGCGGCCCATTAAAGGACGCGGAGGGGCCCGGTGCCGGCATTCACTCATGCACTGACGTCAAACTGGATCACTGCTGCGGGCGCCGGATTGAATGCCGATAGCATCGATCTGTCATAATCGGGAACACCTGAATTCTCGGCAAGGTGCAACCGCGCATGGAAAAGATTCTCGAACTGGATGCGCTGATCTCCAACGTCGTCACGATCGCGGTTGAAGTCAGTGTCATCGCGATCGCGTTTGTGATCCTGAACTGGATCTTCAAACGCATCATAGCGGGCATCATCAAAGCGCCCGCACTGGCGCGCTGGCAGGGTGTCGCCACCAATGCGCAGTCGAACCTGCGCATGCTGCTAATCGTGCTGGCGGTCCTGTGCATACTCGCCGTCGTCGGCGCAAACCTCTATCTGATGTATCTCGGGGAGAATCTGCCTGAGTATACGCTTGAGCTGATCCGCAGCATCCCGACGCAATTCTGGATCGATACCGGCATCGCACTGGCGAAGGTCATCGGCCTCATCATCGCCGCGGCCATCGTCCTCCGCTATGTGCGTCGCCTGTTCGCGTTTCTCTGTGACCGCGCCCAGGCGTTCGAAGGCATCCACGCCAACAACGAAAGCATCGAACAATTTTTCGGTAGTCTGAACCGGACAGTGCGCACCGCCAGCTGGCTCATCGTACTGGCGGTGGCGAGCGCCTGGCTCGGTCTGCCCACGGCCGTCTATGGCGCCATCATGCTGGCCCTGCGGATATTCCTCGTAATCGCTGTGGGTATCCTGATCTGGCGCGCGTTG
>JBATKC010000086.1:0-3463 GCA_049669065.1 Gammaproteobacteria bacterium | reverse complement strand
GCCCCAGTCCAGCGCCTGGCGCTCGGCATCCAGCCGCCGCCGGCCGCGGTCGCTGGCCGGTCGGGTGGGGCTGTTTTCGTCCACGCGTTCTCCGCCACAATCGCCGTAAACCGCGGTCGTGCTCAGGTAGACCAGACAGCCGGGCTCCGCGGACAACGCGGCGAGAAACCGACCCATGCGTGGATCCCTGTCACCGGCATCGGCCGGCGGTACCATGTAGAAAATGTCTCGACCGGCGATATCGCTGACCGCTGCCCAGGGCCCGTCGCCATCGAGGTCCAGGGCAACACAGCGCGCGCCGAGGGCGTTCAATTCCGCCTGCCGGTGCGGCGCACGCGTCATGGCGAGGACGTCTGCGCCCTCGCGCAGACAGGCTCGGGCCAGGCGTGTCCCGGTATAGCCAGCGCCTACAATAGCCAGGTTCATGGGGGTCACCCGTTTTCGACCGACAATTGCAGCAGGATTATCCATGAGTTTTAAGGTCACGCTCCATCCTTCCGGCGAGCGCTTCGAGGCCGGAGCGGAAGAGCCGGTGCTAACTGCCGCGCTGCGCCACGGACTCAATCTGCCGCACAGCTGCCGTGGCGGCAGCTGTTTGTCCTGTCAGGCGCATATACGCAGCGGTCGCGTGCACTATCCGCGGGGAACGCCGTCCGCGCTCAGCGAGGTGGATCAGGCCGCCGCTCAGGCCTTGCTGTGTCAGGCGGTGGCGGCAACCGATCTGGACATCGACATCGCGCCGCTGGTCACGCCCGGTGATATCCGCATCCGGCGGCTGCCCTGCCGCGTGCAACACGTCGAGCGCCTGTGCCCCGATGTGATGGCGCTGGCGCTGAAGCTCCCGGGTTTTGAGCCGTTCGAGTTTCTGGCCGGACAATATGTGGACATCCTGCTCAAGGATGGCGCGCGACGCAGCTTCTCCCTGGCCAACCCGCCGCATGACAGCGAGTTGCTGGAGATCCATGTGCGCCGGGTCCCGGGCGGTCGTTTCTCAGACTATGTATTCAACGACTTGAAGCCGCGCGCGCTGCTGCGGCTGGAAGGGCCGCTGGGTCAGTTCTATCTGCGCGAGGACAGCGAGCGGCCGATCCTGATGATGGGTGGCGGCACGGGTTACGCACCACTGAGGGCGATGCTCGAGCACGCCTTCCATCTGGGCTGGGAGCGTCCCGTCCATTTGTTTTGGGGCGCGCGCGCGCGGATCGATCTCTATGACGCAGAACGGCTGACGGCCTGGGTCAGAGAGCGCCCTGGTTTCCGGTTTACGCCGGTGCTGTCTGAACCGGATTCCGATCAGCCATGGGATGGCCGCGTCGGTTTTGTGCACGAAGCGCTGATAGCGGACTATCCCGATCTGTCCGCCCATGATGTTTATATGGCCGGCCCGCCGCCGATGATCGAGGCAGGGCGATCGCAGTTCCCCGAACGCGGTCTGGATCCGAAGCGCCTCTACTTCGATTCCTTCGATTATGCCCAGCCCCGAGGCGAAGGATCCGTCTGAGCTGTCTAGCCAGACTTGCCCGGCGTTTCCGGCGCGGTCAGTGCCGGGATCGCGGCGTGCATCGTGGCGGCTTCCAGACCGAGCCGGAATGCCTCGGCAGCCGCGTCTGATTCGCCCATCTTCTCCAGCAAATGGCCGTAGACCCGATAGCCATCGGCCTCGGGCCGCAACGCAAGGCTGCTTTCCAGATAGCTTCGCGCCTTGCCCCACAGCTGGTTCTGTATGCATAGCCTGGCTGCTGCCAGCAGCAGCACCGGATCATCCCCGCGCCTGGCCAGCCAGGCCTCCAGATGGGCAAGATGGGCGGCGGGGCGGCTGGTCTCCAGCTCGCCATAGATCTCCACCAGGCTCTTATCCCAGGTGGTTTTCAACACCTTGCGTACAACCTTCTCGAGTTTGTCGTGGCCCCCACAGCGCGCCGCGGCGCGCGAGTAGGTCGAAAATACGCGGGGGTTGGCGCGGATCGGTTTTGGCAGCGCACTCCAGATTTCGTCGACCTTGGCGGCATCGCCATCGCTGGCCGCCTGGTCCATCAGTGCCGTGCACATCTGTCGCTGCAAACCCTCCAGATCCTCGGCTGGCATCGCCTTGCTCTTGATCAGCCGTGGCAGGATATCCCGCAATCCGGTCCAGTTGCCGGTGGCCCGATAGGCCTCGGCCAGCAGCAGCAGCCGTCGGCCGTGGTTGGGAGCCGATTCGCCGATTCGGGTCAGCGCCCGTATCGCCGGCTCATACTGACCCCGTTCAATCTGCAGCTCGGATTGGGTGAGCAGCACGGCCACTTCCGCCTCGGGTTCTTCTTCCCGGGCCATCAGCAGCCAGTTGTCCCTACGCTCATCCGCGCCCTGGGCCTGCGCCGCTCGCGCCGCGGCCAGATAATTGAGCAGGGGCGTTTCGCTACGCCGCGCGCCGCGGGTGAGCAGGCGCTCACCGCGTGCCGAGTTACCCTCGGCGACGGCGATCAGACCCCGCGTGTACTGCTTGCGGGCCCGCCGTGAACGATAGGCGCCGGCTGCCTGCCCGAGTTTCCTCGGTGCCCGGACCAGGCGGATGATGATGCGGATCGCGATATAAAACGCAGCCAGCGCCAGGATCAGCCCCGGCACCGACATCTCGACCGCATAGCCGCGCATGTTGATCATCACATAGCCCACATCCTGCATCAGGAAATGGGCGCCGAACGCGCCTGCGACGAGACCGAGGATGATGAGGATGCCGAGCTTCATGGTTCCTCGGTCTGCCGCTCCGCCATTTCGCGATAGATCCTGAGCGAACCCGAGATATCGGGCTGTTCGGTCTTAAGCCGCCGGCCTGCGATCGTGTCAAGCCCGTCGACAAAAGTCTCCACGGCGGTAGCGTCGCGGTCAAAATATTCCTGCGTCCAGCGCCGGGCCGCGCCGAGGCTGGACTTGAACACGTCCTCATCTCTGGACAACAGGGCGACGCGCGCTGTCTGCAGTTCCAGCTCCAGATTGCGGCGCAGGAAAAACGCTTCCTCTCGCGACAGCAGCGGCCCCTGGCTGCTCTCGGTGCGGCGCACGGTGAAGATGCCGGCGAGGAACTCTGACACCTTCTGCCGGAATCTGGCCCAGCCGCCGCTGGCCTGCGTCTCCGTGCCTTGCACGACCAGCTCTGCAGCGTCGGCGTTGAGCGGCAATTGGTCGACCCGGCGCGCGAGGCTGTCCAGACGCAGCGCGATGCCTTCGATGTCGACACGCTCCACCGAACGCAATGCGAGGATGTCGTCGCTAAGCTGGCGGCGCAGCGGCTGCAGACCCGGGTCGGCCAGTCTGGCGAGTACCGCATCGGCTTCCTGCAGCGCGGCCAGGGCGGTGTCCGGATCGTGGGCCAGGTTGAGCTGGTAGTTTGCGATCCGCAGCAGCTGCTCCATCTCTTCGCGCGCCAGCTGGGACCCCGCGGTGTCGCGACTGCGTGCGAGACGCGACACGCTGCTCTCCAGGC
>JBATKC010000085.1:0-21407 GCA_049669065.1 Gammaproteobacteria bacterium | reverse complement strand
GAATAATCCAAGAGCTTCAGTTGACAGCCACTAGTTTCAGCTAGAGACAGTTCGCTGAAGAAGCCCGACTACGACTACGCATGAACGGACCGGACGCGGTCTTGGTGGACCACGAAGTGATCGGGGCTGAGACAGATGCGGCGCACCTATCCATTTTCGTTTCGAGATCGCGACCGGCCCGCGTTCAGGGCAAGCACTCCGAGCAAGCCAAGCATCCCGCCCAGGATCGTTCCGATTACTGCAATAAGGGGGCGATTCGGCCTCACTCTATCCTTTGGCGGCTCGGCTCCATCGATGACGCGGAACGCAAATTCCTTGTTGCCTTGAGCCAGCATGTACTTTTGAAGTTCATTTTCCAGCAAACGTCCAATGGACTGCTGCAATGTAACCACGTTCGTTTCGGCAAGCTCACTACGCAAATAATTGACATTGGCTGCGGCCTCGTTAAGGGCTTTTTGGCGAAGTCCGTCGTTCAAACGTTTAACCAATTCCGATGCCCAGTTTGCAGCCACCTCCGGATCCGTCCAGTCAATGGAAATTGTCACTAAACCTGTCTTCTGATCCTCATCAACCTTAAGGACCCGCTCATGAAAGAACTCGACCGCATCTCGATTATCGGGCCAATCGTCGGGATCATCTCCCAGCCACCGATTTTCCTGGTCATCCCAGTCATCATGGAAAAACACCGTCAGTAGATCAAAATCGCGAATAAACGCGCGCCCAAATTCACGCGACTTCATGACTGCGATTGCCTCGGTCGAATTTCCGCCGCCAACACTCACGCCCGCCAGAGCGGCAAGACCTCCAAGCTGAGCTCCGAGCGAAGGAATCGATCTTTCCTCCGTTGGTGCTAAAAGTATCTCCGCCCGATACCACTCCGTTGCCAAAATAGCGTACGCCACCGACCCCAATGCAAAAACCGCCGCAACGGTGATGACGACCCACTTGCCACGCCACACGACGGCCCACAGCTCCCGCAAGCTGATCTCGTCTTTGGCAGACTCGGCAAAAGACTGCTCCGACATTACATAGACCAGTCTCTCAGATGGACGCTTCGATTCCTTATCGATCGGGGAGTCACCCATCTGCCGCCTCGCCGCAAGAATGAATCCAGGGCCGCGCCGTAAATGCGTCAGCAACAGGAATATTGTGAATGATCGCCGTCATGTCCAATTCCAGCGGCGGCCGTCGCGCCGCCGGCCCACCCAATGGCATGACCAATAAATTACCGGGCGGGATTCAAGTGTTGGATGAAACGCTCGAGAGTTTTGATATTCCAGAAACATGGTTAACTACAAAGACCCAATCGCCGCAACGGAGATAGCGAGATTGTAGAGAATGGTCGTTGATGTCCGCCACAGCGCCAGACTGGGCATCCGATCCACGTCCAGCGGCACGACGATCGTGTCCCCCGGCTCAATCCCCGCGTTGGCTTGCCGCCGGAACCATTTGCTGCCGCCGTTGCCGGCGATAACCGAACCATTGGCCTTGACCACGTAAATCCGCTTTTTGTCAGCGTTAACGGTCAGGCCACCGCTCAGTGAAAGATAATCATCCCGATCGAGGCCAGGTTGGAACAAATGGGAAGTAGAATATTGGACCTCGCCCAATACGGTCACTTCCTGCCGCTGTCCGGGCACGACCAGCATGTCACCACCCTTCAGGACGAGGTCATGCGCGGCGTCCTGATACTGCAGCAGACTCGGCAGGTCGATGACCAACCGTCCGATCGGCTCGGCATTTCTCATCTGGGAAAGCAACGACTGCCCAAGGCTCATCGACTGTCCGATATTGGCGTCCTCGAAACGCGCCGCCTGCAGCCCGATCGTCGCCAGGTCCGATTCGATGCGATCGGCGAGGCGGTTCAACTGTTCGCGTTCCCTTTCTTTGAGGTCCTCGCGCACAAACACGCTGCCCTGGGGGAATGCGAACTCGGTGAGCCCGCCCGCCCGATTGAGTACCGAAAGGAGCGTCTCGCCGGGCGTGATGGCGTATTCGCCCGGGAAATTGACCTCCCCGCGAATCTCTACTGCCCACTGTTCACGCCACAGCGGCGTCTCCTTGATATTCAGGACGTCGTAGGGCTCCAGCTGCAGATTGGCGACCGGATCGCCGGCCATCACGCCGGCCAGGTCGACCTGCAGCAATTCGCTCTGGCGACGGTTGTCGGGGCCGACCGTGTAACGCACGAGCTCCGCCTGCAACCCATATGCGGAATCCTTGAGATAGGCGCCGGCACGGAGCAGGTCGCCCAGGGTCATGTCGGGCTCGAGGGGATACTTGCCCGGCGCACGCACCTGCCCGGAGATGGCGACTTCCTGCGTCGGCTCCCCATAACGGGACTGAAGGCGTAGCTCTTCGAGGATAGGGTCAATCTGTTTCTGGCGGCCGGTCTCCAGGTCGAACACGAAGATCTCGTCGCGTTCCTGCAGATCGATGTTCTCTTCCCCGCCTCGATTCGCCAGCGCGGCGCTCAGATCGGCCGAAACGATTTCGATGGGGCCACCCGCTTCCCGTTCCCGACGGATCAACAGGTAATGCCGGTCAGCCTGTGGACGCAACAGGTCCGTGCCGGGAATGAGATCCGTCAGCCGCATCTCCGGCCGCCACTGATAGGCACCCGGCCGGTAAACGTGCCCTCTCAGCCTGATGCTGCCGGCAAGCCGATCCAAGACCGGGTCCACCTGGATAACGTCTCCGTCCCTGACGGACAACCGGCGGTCCTCAGAATCCGACAGATCCAGGGTCAGAATGACCCGGTCCTCGGTGGACGCAATTCGTTCGAGTCGGGCCTGACCTTCGTAGCCAATCGGAGTCAGCCCGCCCGCCAGGTCAAGAGCGTCTGCGACGGTGGTATCACCCAGGAGCTCGTAGATCGCCGGCCGCCTGACCTCACCCGCGACGCCGACGGTCGGCCCCACCGGAGGCACGAAGATCACGTCGCCAGGTTGCAGGCGAATATCGTCGCTGGTGTCACCTTGCAACAGGAACTGATATCCGTCTATCCGTCGGACCGTCTTGCCGCCGCGCTTGACCTGGATATTCCGGAGACTGCCGCCCTCGGCAACGCCACCGCCGACGAACAGGGCGTTGGTTACCGTCGACAGGCTGCTGATCGTGTAGGAACCGGGCCGGTTGACGTCGCCCAGCACAAAAACCCGGATCGAACGGAGCTCGCCCATAGTTATGCTGGAGCGGACTCCGATCATCTGCTCTGCGATCCGGGCCTCGATGACCTCTTTCATCTCGGTAAATTCGAGCCCGGCCACCGCGATCGGCCCGATCTCGGGGAAGTTGACGGTCCCGTCGCGGGTCACCGGCAATTCATATTGGGCATTCACATTGCCGAATAGCTGCACACTGACGACATCACCCGGTCCGACCACGTAATCCTGTGGCACCGGCACATCCGTCGGCGGCTGAAAGGAGACCGCCGTGCGGCCCTTGAAAGTCAGGTATCCGAACGGTTCCAGACCTGCAGGTCCAGTCTTCTCGAGAGGCAGGTATGTCAGCTCCGCCTCGAAAAGACCGAGACCATCCTCGGCAACGATACGCTTCGCCGCCTCCTCCGCGGTCAGACCGGCGAGGGGAATGCTCGCCACGCCCGGCAGATTGAGGATGCCGGCATTGTCCAGCTGGAAGGTGTTGCTGCCCTCGAGATCCGCCAGCCAGCGATCCTCCTCGAGCGCCAATCGCGAAGCGAGCAGTTTCTGGTTGTCGAGGTCGTCCGGCAGGCGCAGCGTCAGGACGATACTGCTGTCAGGTTCCAGCCGCGGTTCCTCTGGTTCCTCTTCCGGTTCGATCAGTTCCGGCAACTGCTGGTCGCCCTGCATCTGATCGCTTGTGTCTTGCTGACGCTGACCGTTACGGGGAATCTGGCCAGGCGTGATCCCCATGGACCGCATCAATGCTTCGCGTTCGCTCGGCGAAAGCTGCTGCAGCATCCGCAGCTGCTCCTGTGACAGCTGCTGAGCCTGAACGCTTCCCCAGACACACGCCAGCCCCAGCGTCATCATTAGCGCGGCGATCATGGACACGCGGCTTCGAGTGATCATTACTGCCATGCCTGTTTCAGAGCCGGATCGCATGTGTATTTAGTGTTCGACGTAACCATTGAATGCCAGTTGAGTCGCGTGCTCATAGGGCGCGGGTGCACGAGATCATTATTAGGTCGGGTATTGTACCGACTCTTGTTCTCCCGGGTATCCACATTCGGGATCAGTCTCCTCTGGTCGTCGGCCCGTTGCGGCACGACTTGGCGAGCCTGGCGTTCCACCGAACCAGGTGCCGGCTACCAGACCCCCTGAGGGTCCCAGGTCCACTGCAGGAAACCCTGAAAATCGTCGTCCTTGTCGCCGGAAACCTGATTATCCGAATGCTGGAAGCCGACGCCAGCGGATATCCAGCCCAGATTCAGGGCCTTGACACGCAGGCCTCTGCGGTGGGACAGCTGAACCCCCCATGTGTCGGTCTCGTCCCGCGCGGCGGCATGGATCGCATTGAAACCCGTGCCGTCACTGTCCTTGTTGAGCTTCGACCATCGCACCAGGGCGTTCCAGGAGCGGTCCGCGCTCTCCACCAGACTCAGACCGGCGGAGACCACCAGGCTGTCGCCGTCGGCGGCAGCGCCGATCGGTTTCCCCTTGTACCGGTAGCCCGATTGATAGGTGCCATGGTTATACGCCAGGTCATAGGCGGGATCGCTCTCCCAAAACTCCGCCAGCGTGTCGCTGACCTCGAAATGGGCAGTGTAGGAACCCGAAATCCACCGGGTCTTGAGCTCGCCCCACCATTCGAAGCCGGCCTGGCCGAACCACTGGGACGGCAGGTTATTTGTCTCGTCATTCGCGACCCATTGGCTGTAGATAGCCCAGGGGCCGTCGCCCCAGGGCGACGACCAGCGGAAATCGATGGCGGCGAGCTGGTTGCTCGGATCATTGCCGGCCGTAATGTCTCCTTCGCCAGTGTTGTCATTCGCCACGATGATGTCCCATACGGCGTCGGCATCGCAGGGGCGCCCGGATCCGCACCAGATCGCCGAACGGGTGAGTCCAATCTCAAGCGACTGCCATGGGCGGAAACCGACACGGAATGCCATCAGTCTCGCGTTGTCCACGGCCCGGTCGTCACCCAGGAATCCCCAGAACAGCGAGTAGTTCCACGGCCCGATCCAGCTCAGCCACTTGGTCTCGAACGCCTTTGCTACGTTGCGCTCCAGCGCAAAGCCACCGATCGGCCGGGCGGCGTTTGAATAGATCAGCGTGTTGTCCCAGCTCGGACCCCACCAGCGGTCGATGGCGCCGGCGGAGAGGATCTGGTTGCCGAGCGACACCGCCGCGTAGGATCCGTCCATGCGCCAGTTCTGGTTGTCGGGGTTTTCCGGGTCGCCGACATAGCTGCCCTGGACACGCACGGCGAGGCGATTCCCCATCCAGGAGGCGCCCGCGCGCATTTCTGTTTTCTCCCGCGGCGTATCCTCGAACGTGCGCAGCCAGAAATTGTTGTTCCGCACGCTCATTTCTGCGTTGGGCTGGATCCCGGACAGTGCCTTGTTGGCGCGAACGCGATCCCGCAGACGCTGAAATGCGGCTTGCTCAGAGCCGGATAAGCGATTGATTTGACTCGGATCAGTCTCTGCGATATCGGCGTCCAGCGTGGCCCAGCTGATCGGCCAGGCGGTCACCGGCGAGCGGATGACGCCGGCGTCGGCCAGCAGCTGGACGTCATGGCGCAGGATCATGTCGCCGGGTGGGGCCCAGGGGTCGGCGAGCGCCGTACAGGACAACATCAGCCCCGCGGCCAGGCCCAGTAAACATCCGGCTCTGATCATCAAATTCCCCATGTGCAGACCGTCCGGGACGGGGGACTCGTCCCCCTTACGGCCCCGGGGCTTCCCCGAAGTCACGCATGATAAGGACGCGGGGAGCGGGAGCGCAACCGCGCGCCGACCAGGACAGACCTGATCAAACAGGCAGGGCTGATCGGGAAACGTGATAGCGAGTGGTTTCTGGCGGCGACAAACCAGTCGCCGGATTGACAGAGATTTGATCCCCGGCCAGTCCGCGCCAGATGACTTAGCCCTCCGCTTCCATCTCCTTCGCCAGCTTCTTGCCCAGCTCGACGCCCCACTGGTCAAAGGAGTTCACGCCCCAGATCGCGCCTTCCACAAACACCTTGTGCTCATAGAGGGCCACAAGTTTGCCCAGGCTCGCCGGATCGAGACAGCGGAATCGGATCAGGCTGCTCGGCCGGTTGCCGGGATGGATCTTGTGGGGTGTCAGCGCCCGGATCCGGGCTTTTGACATGCCCCGGGCCTCGAGATCGGCGCGGACCTCCTCGACGGTCTGCCCAAAAGCCAGCGCCCGGGCCTGGGCTTCCATGTTGATCAGACCGAGCCGGTGCTGGTCCTGAAACCGGCTCGAGCCCTCCTCGGGCGCAATAAAGTCCGCGGGGACCACCCGCGTGCCCTGGTGCAGCAGCTGATAAAAGGAATGTTGGGCGTTGTTCCCCGCCTCACCCCAGATGATCGTGCCGGTGGGCACGCCGACGGCCTTGCCGTCGCGCCGGACCCGTTTGCCGTTGCTCTCCATGTGCATCTGCTGCAAAAACGCGGGAAAACGTCCGAGGCGGGCATCATAGGGCAGCACTGCCTGGGTCTCGGCGCCAAAGAAATCGTTATTCCAGACCGCCAGTTGGGCCAGCAGCATGGGCAGGTTGGATGGGGGCGGCGCGGTCAGGAAATGCCGGTCCATGGCCCGGCCGCCGGCCAGGAAGGCGCGGAAGTTGTCCATGCCGATACCCAGCGCCAGCGACAGCCCCACGGCGGACCAGATCGAGTAACGGCCGCCGACCCAGTCCCAGAAGCCGAAACGGTAATCCGGATGGATGCCGAAGGCGTCCATGGCCGCATGGTTGGTCGACACGGCGGCGAAATTGCGTCCCACCGCCGCCTCGCCCAGTTGATCGACCAGCCACTGCCGCGCCGCGTGGGCGTTGCTCAGCGTCTCCTGGGTAGTAAAGGTCTTGGAGCAGATCACGAACAGGGTGGTCCGGGGATCGACTTCGTCAATCACGTCCGCGAGCTGGCTGCCGTCGATATTGGAAACCGTGTGGACGCGGATGCCGGCCTGGCGGTGATGGTGCAGCGCCTTTAGCCCCATCTCGATGCCCAGGTCCGATCCGCCGATACCGATATTGACCACATCGGTAAACGGCCCGCGGCTGCCATGGCCTCGGATCTTCCCCGCATGAACAGCGTCGACAAATCGGCCCATGGCATCCAGCACGGCGTGGACCTCCGCAGTGCAGTTCTGTTGGCCGTCCCGATAACGATCACGTCGGCCTGCCCGCAACGCCACATGGAGCACGGCACGGTCTTCGGTGTTGTTGATATGCTCGCCGGCGAACATGCGCGTCCGCAGGTCTTCCACGCCCGCTTCCTGAACCAGACGCGTGAGCAATCGCATGGTCTGTACGGTGACCCGCTGGCGCGAGTAGTCGAGACGGATACCCGCGGCCTCGGCGACAAATACGTCGGCGCGTCCGGGATCGCTGGCGAACAACGCCCGCAGATCTACCGGGGCGATCTTTTTTTTGTGTGTCTTCAGCGCCTGCCAGGCTGGCAACCGGGCGGCTGGACGGGACTTGTCATTCACGCGGCTCTCCCCCATCCGCTGGTCAGCGACGCCATAGGCGGGGCCGTCCGGCGATCAACCCGCCTGATCGCGGTAGTACTCCATAAACCAGTCCACAAAGCGCTTTACACCCTCCTCCACCGGCGTGACCGGCCGGTAGCCCACGTCGCGGACCAGGTCTTCCACGTCGGCCCAGGTATCAGGCACGTCGCCAGGCTGCAACGGCAGCAGGTTCTTCTCGGCCGTGCGCCCCAGGTATTGCTCGAGCAACCCGATATAGGTCATCAGCTCCACCGGCCGGCTGTTGCCGATGTTGTAGAGCCGGTACGGCGCCTTGCTCGTGCCCGGATCCGGTTTGTCGCTGTCCCAGTCCGGGTTGGGTTCGGCCGTATGGTCCATCGCGTGCACGACTCCACCGACGATATCGTCGATATAGGTGAAGTCGCGTTTGTGGTTGCCGTAGTTGAAGACATCGATCGGTTTGCCGGCCAGGATCGCCTTGGCGAACAGGAACAGCGCCATGTCCGGACGGCCCCAGGGGCCGTAGACGGTAAAGAAGCGCAGACCCGTAGTCGGCAAGCCATAGAGACCCGAATAGGTATGCGACATCAGCTCGTTGGCTTTCTTTGTCGCCGCGTAGAAAGACAGCGGATGATCCACGTTCTGGTGGACCGAGAACGGCATGCGGGTGTTTGCGCCATAGACCGAACTGGTCGAGGCATAGACCAGATGCTCGACCTCGTTGTGCCGGCAGCCCTCGAGCACATTGGCATGGCCGACGACGTTGCTGTCCACGTAGGCCAGCGGGTTCTCGATGGAGTAACGTACGCCAGCCTGGGCGCCCAGATGCACAACCCGGTCGAAACCATGGCTGGCGAACAGCTCGGTCATGCCGGCCCGGTCGGCCAGGTCCAGCTTGACGAATGTCCAGTTCGGCTGGTCTTCGAACTGTGCGATCCGCGCCAGCTTCAGATTGACGTCGTAGTAGTCGTTGAGGTTATCCAGTCCGACGACATCGTCACCCCGTTCCAGCAGATGGGCGGCGGTGTGGTAACCGATAAAACCGGCGGCGCCGGTGACGAGGACTTTCATTCGCTGCTCCCCAAGATCAGCGCGTAACGTTAAAGACGCCCGTCGGACTCGGCGGCGGGCAGCACATACTTCACATCGTAAAGCACGTGCGGGTCTTTGCCGAATCCGCGCATCGCTGCTGCCCCCATGGCCCGGAATTGCCGATGGCCCACGGCGAGGACAATCGCGTCGTAGGCGCCGGTCTCGGGCTCGGCCACCATCTTGACACCGTATTCGCGTCTTGCCTCGTCCGCATCCACCCATGGATCATGGATATCGACCTGTGCGCCGATACGTCCGAGTTCTTCGATCACGTCCACGACCCGCGTGTTCCGCAGATCGGGGCAGTCTTCCTTAAACGTCAGCCCCAGCATCAGTACCCGGCTGCCGGCCACGTGGATACGCTTTTTCATCATCAGGCGGGTGACCTGCTCGGCCACATAGAGCCCCATGTTGTCGTTGATCCGACGCCCGGCCAGGATCATCTCCGGGTGGTAACCGATCTCCTGGCTCTTGTGCGTCAGATAGTACGGGTCCACCCCTATGCAGTGTCCGCCGACCAGACCGGGACGAAACGGCAGGAAATTCCATTTGGTGCCGGCCGCGACCAGTACTTCCTCGGTATCGATACCCATGCGGTTAAAGATCAGCGCCAGTTCGTTGATCAGCGCGATATTCACATCCCGTTGAGTGTTCTCGATGACCTTGGCCGCCTCGGCCACGCGGATCGACGAGGCCTTGTGGGTGCCAGCCGTGACAATCCGGGCATAGAGCGCGTCCACCACGTCAGCCGCCTCCGGGGTAGAGCCCGCGGTGACCTTGACGATGGTCTCGAGCCGGTGCTCCTTGTCGCCGGGATTGATCCGCTCCGGGCTGTAACCGGCAAAAAAATCCACGTTGAACGTCAGACCGGAGACCTGCTCCAGGATCGGCACGCAGACCTCTTCGGTCGCGCCCGGATAGACCGTGGACTCATAGATCACGATATCGCCCTTGCCCAGCACCTCACCGACGGTGCGGCTGGCCGATTCCAGCGGACTCAGATCGGGCCGCTTGGCGCTGTCGATCGGTGTCGGTACGGTGACCACATAGACGTTGCAGGCGCGCAGGTCTTCCAGTTCGCAGGTGTAGGCCAGCCTGACTGCGGCGGCGAGTTCCTCGGGGGACGTTTCCAGGGTGCCGTCGGTGCCTGCGCGCAGTTCCTCCACGCGGGCACGATTGATGTCGAAACCTACGGTCGGGATGGTGCGGCCAAAGCTGACGGCGAGCGGCAGGCCCACGTAGCCCAGCCCGATAACGCCGATACGGGCCTGGTCGAGTTTCAACATTTGTGTTCTATCCGGATTTTCTTTGGAAGGACAACTCGCGGCGCCGGGCTCGACCGGACCGCCTCTCGAATAAAAGAGAAGTCTAAGGGATTTGCCGTTCCGGCTCCATGACGAAAGTCCCAATCCGGGAGATACCGACACCATTTCGATTGCAGGCCCGGCCACGTGACCTCCCCGCTCCTTCTGCTAGTATTGCCGCTCGGGCCGAACGCGAATAACAAGGAGGGTCGCCCTCGTGCGCCGTCACCTGAGCCTCGCCGTGATCCTGATGGCCGTCTGGCTTCTGTTCTCCGGCCACTTCGACCCCTTCTTCATCACTCTCGGCATCCTGTCGGTGCTGCTGGCCGTGGGGATCGGCTATCGCATGGAAGTGGTGGATCAGGAAGGCCACCCGGTGCGGATCACGACCCGCGCCCTGGTCTTTTTCCCCTGGCTTTTCTGGGAAATCATCAAGTCCAATATCGACGTGGCCAAGGTCATCCTTTCGCCATCGATCTTCCTCCAGCCCCAGGTCTTCACGACCACTGCCCGGCAGAAGACGGCGGTGGGCCGGACCATCTACGCCAACTCCATCACCCTGACCCCCGGCACCGTCACGATCGACGTGCGCGGCAACGAGTTCGATGTCCATGCCCTGACCCAGAAGTCGGCCGACGGCGTCAAGACCGGTCAGATGGACAGGCTGGTCTGCCGGATGGAGAGTATGCGCTGATGTTCACCGCCGCCGCCGTCGCGATCCTGATCACCATGGTGCTGGCCGTGACCCGCGCGATACTCGGCCCGACGGTGTACGACCGGATCGTGGCGGTGAACATGTTCGGCACCAAGACCGTGCTAATCATCGCAGTGATCGCCTTTCTCAAAGGGCGCTACGATCTGCTGGACATCGCCCTGGGCTACGCGCTGATAAACTTCATCGGCATCGTCGCGGTGCTCAAGTTCTTCGAATACGGCGAATTCAGCCGCGGCGGCCGGGGCCGGCCGTGATGGAGACGTTCCTCGACATCCTCAGCTGGATCCTGATCGGGATCGGCGGGGTGTTCGGCATCATCGGCGGCCTGGGCATCGTCCGGCTGCCAACCTTCTTCACCCGCATCCACGCCGCCGGCATGACCGAAACCATGTGCGCCCCGCCGATCGTGCTGGCGATGATGCTGCAGGCCGGCTGGAGCCTTGTCACTTTCAAGCTAGCAGCGATCCTGCTGTTCCTTTTCCTGACCAGCCCGACCTCCTCCCACGCGCTGGCCAAGGCGGCCCTGCACGGCGGCGTCGATCCCATGGCGACCCGGGATCCGGACAATCCTGAGGAACCGGCGTAATGATCGAACCGGTCATCGACATCCTCTTGCTGGCCTTCATGATCGTCATCGCTCTGGCGGTGGTGCGAATGCGGGACCTGTTTGGCGTGGCCATGCTCTTCAGCGTGTTCAGCCTCCTCTGCGCCGGCGTGTTTACCGTCATGGATGCTGCCGACGTGGCCTTCACCGAGGCCGCCGTGGGCGCGGGCATTTCCACGATCCTGATGCTGGCGACCCTGACCCGCACGGCCCGAAGGGAGAAACCCCGCGCCACTGGCGTCTCCATCCTGCCGCTGACAGTGGTCATCATAACCGGCGCCCTGCTGGTCTTCGGCACGAGCGATTTGCCCCGTCTGGGCGACCCGGACGCGCCGATCCACCAGCACGTGGCGGACCGCTATCTGGAACGCTCCGGTGAGGAGATCGGCATCCCCAACGTAGTGACCTCGGTGCTGGCCAGCTACCGGGGCTATGACACCCTGGGCGAGACCGCAGTGATCTTCACCGCCGGGATCGCGGTCATCGCGCTGCTGGGTCTGCGACGGCGCCGCCCGCGACAGGAGCGCAAGACGGACGGCCATGACGCCCTGGGCGAGACCACCGTGATGTCTACCGCCGGGATGGCGGATCAACGGGTCCCGGGAAGACCGGAGAAGGGAGGCGACGGCTGATGCTCCATCACACTGTGCTGCGGGTGGTTTCGAAGCTGTTGATCCCGGTGATCATGCTGTTCGCTCTGTACGTGCAGTTCCACGGAGACTACAGCCCGGGTGGCGGTTTCCAGGCCGGGGTGATCTTCGCCGCTGCCATCATCCTATACGCGCTGCTGTTCGGTCTCGACAACACCCTGGAAGTCCTGCCGCCGAGCCTCCTCCAGAGGACCGCGGCGCTCGGCGTGCTGATCTTCGCCGGCGTGGGCATCGACACCATGCTGATGGGCGGCAATTTCCTCGACTACAACCGTCTCGCCGCGGACGGGCCGGCCGGCCAGCATCTTGGCATCTTCCTGGTGGAACTGGGGGTCGGCATCACGGTTACGTCCGTGATGCTGCTGTTCTACTACGCGTTCACCGGCAGGAATCCGGGCCAGTGAGGTTCTTTGAACTCTACAACTACGAGATCGCAATCTTTCTGGCCATGATCGGATTTTACGTGCTGGTCTCACGAGGCAACCTGGTCAAGAAAGTGGCGGGGCTGTCCATGTTCCAGACCTCGGTCTTCATCCTCTACATCAGCATGGGGGTCGTCCAGGGCGGCACCGTGCCGATCCTGGTGGACGGTGCCCGGATCTATTCGAATCCGCTCCCCCACGTGCTGATCCTGACCGCCATCGTCGTCGGGGTGGCGACCACGGCGGTCGCCCTGGCCCTGATCATCAGGATCAAGGAAGCTTACGACACGGTAGAGGAAGACGAGATCCACGAACAGGATCGCTCGTTTTGATCTCGACCGCCGTGGCCATGCAGTTGCCGGCGCTACAGGTCGCCCTGCCCCTGATCTCCGCTCCCCTGGGCTTGCTGCTGCGCCGGCACCGGCTGGTCTGGGCCCTGGCCGTCGTGGTCTGCTGGATAAGTCTCGCTATCGCCTGGCTGCTCCTGCAGCAGGTGCTGGCCCAGGGGACGATCAGCTACGCCATGGGCGGATGGGCCGCGCCCTGGGGCATCGAATACCGGATCGACGCCGTCAACGCCTTCGTGGCCCTCATCGTCACCGGCATCGCCTCGGTGGTCGTGCCCTACGCGCGCCGCAGCGTCGAGCGGGAGATCGACGAGGGCCGCATTACCTATTTCTATGTCCTGCTGCTGCTGTGTTTTACGGGGCTGCTGGGCATGACCGTCACTGGCGACGCCTTCAACCTGTTCGTGTTCCTGGAGATCTCCTCGCTCTCCACCTATGCCCTGATCAGCCTGGGCCGGGACCGCCGGGCCCTCACCGCGGCTTTCCAGTATCTGATCATGGGCACCATCGGCGGTACCTTCGTGCTGGTTGGCGTGGGCTTCCTGTACGTCGTGACTGGAACGCTCAACATGGCCGACCTGGCGAACCGCCTGCCGGAAGTGACGCAGCTTCGAACGCTGCATACGGCCTTCGCATTCCTCGTGGTCGGTATCGGCCTGAAGCTGGCGATGTTCCCGCTGCACCTGTGGCTGCCAAATGCCTACGCCTATGCACCCAATGCGGCCACGATCTTCATTGCCGCTACCTCGACCAAGGTCGCGGTATACGCCCTGCTCCGATTTACCGGGAGTGTCTTCGGCCCCGTCATCTCCTACGAGAACGTGCCGTTCGGTGAGATCGCCATCGCTCTGGCGGTTATCGGCCTGCTGAACTGCAGCTTCATCGCCATCTTCCAGAGAAATGTCAAGCGGATGCTCGCCTATTCGAGCGTCGCCCAGATCGGCTACATTCTCATGGGCATCGGCCTTGCCACCAAGACCGGGCTGATGGCCAGCCTGCTACACCTTTTCAACCACGCCCTGATGAAGGCCGGACTGTTCATGGCGCTGGGATGTATGTTCTACCGCATCGGCTCTGTCCGGCTGGACGATCTTCGTGGTATCGGTCATAGCATGCCCTGGACCTTCGCCGCGTTCGTCCTCGGCGGCCTCAGCCTGATCGGCGTACCGCTGACCGTGGGCTTCGTCAGCAAGTGGTACCTCGTGCTCGCTTGTCTCGAACAGGACCTGTGGCTGCTTGCATTCGTCATCCTGTTCGGTTCCTTGTTGGCCGTGATCTATGTCTGGCGCGTGGTCGAGGTCGCCTGGTTCGAAAGCCCCTCCCCTCGGGCCGCGGAGGCGCGCGAGGCGCCGCTCATGATGCTGGTACCGACCTGGATTCTGATCCTCGCAAATCTGTTCTTCGGCCTCCAGACAGAGCTGACTGTGGGCGTCGCCGACCTGGCGGCGCAGATCCTGACGGAGGGATTGCGATGAGCCCGGCGGGCATCATGCAACTCGCCGTGGCTTTGCCGGCAGCCGCCAGCGTGCCGATCGTCATCGCCGGCCGGTCGCCCAACTTGCGCGAGGCCGTGACGCTGGTCACCGCCGCGATCGTCCTGCTGCTGGTCGGTTCCGCGGTCCCGGCGGTGCTCGCCGGAGACCGACCGGAAGTCACGCTGCTGGAGATCATGCCGGGCCTGACGCTGACACTCCGCCTCGAACCGCTCGGGATGCTCTTCGCGCTCGTGGCCAGTTTCCTCTGGCTGATCACCTCAATCTACTCGATCGGCTACATGCGCGGCCACCACGAATCCAATCAGACACGCTTCTTCGCGTGTTTCGCCATCGCGATCGCCAGCGCGCTCGGAGTCGCATTCGCCGGCAACATGCTGACCCTGTTCGTCGCCTACGAGGTGCTCAGCATCTCGACATATCCGCTGGTGACGCATGCGGGGACAGAACAGGCAAAGCGGGCCGGTCGGGTCTACCTCGGCATCCTGCTGGGCACCTCGATCGGCCTGCAGCTGCCCGCGATCCTCTGGACCTGGAGCGTCACCGGGACGCTGAATTTCACGGAAGGCGGCCTCCTGGCGGGCGAGATCGAGGGACCTGCCGTGGCCGCGCTGCTGGCACTCTATGTCTTTGGCATAGGCAAGGCTGCGGTCATGCCTTTCCACCGCTGGCTACCGGCGGCCATGGTCGCGCCCACTCCGGTGAGCGCCCTGCTGCACGCCGTGGCGGTGGTCAAAGCCGGCGTGTTCGCCATTCTGAAGGTGGTGATCTATATCTTCGGCACCGACTTCATCCTGCAGAGCAGTGCCAGCGACTGGCTGGTCTGGTTCGCCGGCGCGACCATATTACTGGCCTCACTTGTGGCGATGACAAAAGATAACTTGAAGGCACGCCTGGCCTACTCCACCATCAGCCAGCTTAGCTACATCGTCCTGGGTGCCCTACTGGCCACCCAGGCCAGCATCATCGGCAGCATGATGCACATCGCCATGCATGCCTTCGCCAAGATCACGCTGTTCTTCGCCGCCGGCGCCATACTGGTGGCCGCACACAAGTCCGAGATAAGCGACATGGCCGGACTGGGACGCGCCATGCCGGTCACCTTCGGCGCGTTCTTTGTCGCCAGCCTTAGCATTATCGGCCTGCCACCGTTTGGCGGCATGTGGAGCAAGTGGTACCTGGGGCTGGGTACCATCGAGTCGGGTCAGTGGCTGCTGCTGACCGTCCTGCTGGTGAGTTCCCTGCTGAACATTGCCTACTTGCTGCCGATCCCCATCCGGGCCTTCTTCAGCAAGGCAAAAGACGGCACGGTCCATACCCGGATCCAGGAGGCGCCGGCAAGCTGCCTGGCCGCCATGATCATCACATCGCTGGCCTGCCTGGTGCTGTTCTTCTACCCGGGACCCTTTTACCAGCTCGCAACCAGCATCGCCGGAGCGCAGTGAAATGCAA
This sequence comes from Gammaproteobacteria bacterium, assembly GCA_049669065.1. Taxonomy (GTDB): domain Bacteria; phylum Pseudomonadota; class Gammaproteobacteria; order Steroidobacterales; family XN24; genus CAMYOC01. Next base: position 5,673 of record JBATKC010000085.1, on the reverse strand, counting down.
CAGCCTGACGAGAAGAAGTACATCTTCGACAAGACTGAGAATGTGAACCGTCTGCTGCGCGGCTTCTACATCGTCTGCGGCATTCTCTTTGCGCTTGATTTCATCCTTCACCGGCACATGAGCCTGGACTGGGAACACCTGCCCGGCTTCTATGCCATCTTCGGCTTCGTTGCCTGCGTGCTCCTGGTGCTGGTGGCCAAGGAAATGCGCAAGGTCCTGATGCGGAAGGAAGACTACTACGATGTGGATGAGTGAGCTGCCACCGTTTGTCCCTTTCTTCATAGCCGCCCTGCTGGCGCTGGCGGCTCGCGGCTGGCTACGCGCGGTGCTGTTGCTGGCGACCCCGGTATTGGGCGGACTGCACCTGTGGTTCGAGGTACCTGAGGGCACGCTGCTGAGCGTGCCGCTGCTCGAATTCGAACTGATCCTTGTGCGCGCGGACCGGCTGAGCCTGCTGTTCGGCTACCTGTTCCACATCGCCGCCTTTATCGCCATGGTCTTCGCGCTGCATGTGCGGAACACGACTGAGACCGTGGCCAGCCTCCTTTATGCCGGCAGCGCGCTGGGCGCGGTGTTTGCCGGCGATCTCATCACCCTGTTTATCTTCTGGGAACTGCTCGCCATCACCTCCGTGTTCCTCATCTGGGCACGTAAGACCGAACGAGCGCTCAGGGCGGGCCAGCGCTATCTGATCATACAGGTGACTTCAGGTGTGCTGCTGCTCGCGGGCGCACTGGTGCACTATCACCAGAGCGGCTCGCTGGCCTTCGACTATATCGGTCTGGAGGGCATCAGCGGCACGCTCATATTCATTGCATTCGGCATCAAGTGCGCCTTCCCATTCCTGCACAACTGGCTTACCGATGCCTACCCGGAAGCAACCCCGACCGGCACCGTCTTCCTGTCGGCCTTCACGACCAAGGTCGCCGTCTACAGTCTGGCCCGTGGCTTCCCCGGCACCGATATCCTCGTCTATATCGGGGCGGCGATGACCTGCTTCCCCATTTTCTATGCCGTGATCGAAAACGACCTGCGACGCGTGCTGGCCTACAGCATGATCAACCAGATCGGCTTCATGGTCTGCGGCGTCGGCATAGGCACCGCCCTGGCGCTCAACGGCGCCGTCTCGCACGCTTTCAACGACGTCATCTTCAAGGGACTGCTGTTCATGTCCATGGGTGCGGTGCTGTACCGCACCGGCGAGATCAACGGCTCCAATCTGGGCGGCCTGTACAAGACCATGCCGAAGACCGCCATGCTGTGCATCGTCGGCGCCTCGTCGATATCGGCCTTCCCGCTGTTCAGTGGCTTTGTCAGCAAGTCGATGGTGATGACGGCCATGATCGAGGAGGGTCATGACTACCTGTGGCTGATGTTGCTTTTCGCCTCGGCCGGCGTCTTCCATCACGCCGGGATCAAGATCCCCTACTTCGCCTTCTTTGCCCACGACTCCGGAATCCGGACGCAAGAGGCGCCGCGTAACATGCTCATCGCCATGAGCATTGCCGCGGTATTGTGCATATTCATCGGTTCGCAGCCGCAGTATCTCTACGGCCTGCTGCCGTGGGAGGTCGACTACTGGCCCTATGACACCACGCATGTGCTGGCGCAGCTGCAGCTGCTGTTCTTCTCCGCATTGGCCTTCGTCTGGCTTAATAAGGCTGGTCTGTACCCGCCGGAACTGCCTTCGGTGAATATCGATGCCGATTGGCTCTATCGGCGGCTGCTGCCCGCCGGGCTGCGCGCAGCGGAGAAGGGCCTGATGCCCGCATGGAACGGCTTTAATGCGGCACTCTCCAACCAGGTCAATGCCCTCTCGGACCTCCTGTTCCGGCACCTTGGACCGGGCGGCATGATGGCGCGCACCTGGCCCACCGGCAGCATGACTTTATGGGTCGCGGTGCTGCTGGCAGTGATGGTGCTGGTCTACTACATCTGACGGAACTGGCCGTCGGCTAGCCCTCGATACGGCGCCACACGCAAGGACCGCCCGCCGCCTCATCCAGACGATCCAGGGCCGCCTCGTGGGCCGCCAGCTCCCCGGCATCCGGTTCGATCACCTTCAGCAACAGGCCCTTGCGATCCAGACGGCTCTTGACGCGTCTGGCCCCGGCTCGTTTCTCCGTGCCCAGGGACAGGGCGGCCTGGCCACCGGTCATGGCCAGATACACTTCCGCCAGAATCTGTGCATCCAGCAGGGCGCCATGGAGTTCGCGGCCGGAATTATCGACCTGGTAACGGCGACACAACGCATCCAGGCTGTTGCGCTGACCGGGGTGCATTTCCCGGGCCAGCACCAGCGTATCCAGCACCCCACACAACCCAGAGATGGTCGTACCCGCGGTCTCGCCATCGGTCAGCGAAAATTCCCGGTCGAGGAACCCGATGTCGAACGGCGCGTTGTGGATCAGCAGCTCTGAACCCCTGAGGAAGTCGCGCAGCTCGCTCGCGATTTCGACAAAACGCGGCTTGTCGGCGAGGAACTCGGCGCTGATGCCGTGGACCTCCTGGGCGCCGGGATCGATCTCCCGCTCCGGGTTGAGATAGTAATGGAAGGTGTTGCCGGTCGGGCGCCGGTTGTTCAGCTCCACACAGCCGATCTCGATGATGCGGTGACCCTGTTCCGGCTCCAGCCCGGTGGTCTCGGTGTCGAGGATGATCTGTCTCATGTTGGTGCGTACTCCCGCCCCTCGGCCATAAGGTCTATAGCGCGTCGATGCCCCGGTTGGCCAGTTCGTCCGCCCATTCGTTGCCCTCGTCCCCGGCATGCCCCTTGACCCAGTGCCAGCGGACGTCGTGGCGGGCCGCTTCTGCATCCAGCGCCTGCCACAGATCCTGGTTTTTGACCGGTTTGCGGCTGGCGGTCTTCCAGCCGCGCTTCTTCCAGTTCTTCATCCATTGAGTGATGCCCAGACGCAGGTATTCGGAATCGGTAAATAAATCCACTTCGCAGTGACGTTTGAGCGCCTCCAGACCGCGGATTGCCGCGGTCAATTCCATACGATTGTTGGTGGTGTCCGCTTCACCGCCAAACAGCTCTTTGTCGCGACCGTTACAGCGCAGCACCGCGCCCCAACCGCCGGGGCCGGGATTTCCGCGGCAGGCACCGTCGGTGTAGATCACCACTCGGCTCAACCGGGATTCCTCGTCGACGGTTCCACGATGCCGGCGGCGACTTTGGCCGGCGCGCGCCAGCGCAGCCGCGTCGGCGTCACCGCATACATACGCTTGATGGCGATGATCATATAGGCGCTGTGGTAGAGCTGCAGACGCCGCAGCCGCTCACGAACACTGTCGCCGACTTGTCGATGGGGGAAATAATGCCGGGACAGGGTGACGTCGAAACCCAGCAGCCGCATCCAGTCGCGCAGCCGGCGCTCGCTGACCAGCTGGCGTAATCCTGGCGGATAGCCCCCCCGGGCCAGCAGACGCCGTGTTCCCAACGGACTCAGCGGATTAAAGCCCAGCACCACGATCCGCCCGCCGGCGCTGAGGACGCGCTCGGACTCGCGCAGCACCTCGTGCGGATAAGCGGTCATTTCCAAGGTATGCGGCAGCAGCAGCGCATCCACCGAGTGTCCGGACACCGGCAGTCGCTCGGGGCGGCCGACAAACGACACCCCGGGGCCATCCTGCTCGTGGCACAGGGCCCGGCGCGCGGTGCCGGGCACCGGCAGAAAGGCCTCCGGCTCGCCCCACAAACCCAGCTGCAGGAACTGACCGCCAAACAGGCGGCCGAGCTCGGTACCGACGGATTCGCGCTCGGCGGCGGCGAACAGGGCCCCCGAGGGGGTCCGCAGCCAGCGGGCGATAGGGGTGTCTCCGGGATTCATAGGGTCAAGGATAACGGCTTCTGCCCGAGTCCGAAATTGTGAAGGCGATTCTTTGACCCCCGGTCTCTGGCCATTAAGATAACCCGATGCTCCAGACCACGCCGATACCTGCGTTTAGCGACAACTATCTCTGGCTGATCCACAGCCCCGGGGATATCCGCCGCGTGGCCGTCGTGGATCCCGGCGACGCCCGTCCGGTGATAGAGACGCTGGAACGGGAAGGCCTGACGCTGGACACGATCCTGGTGACCCACCACCACGGCGATCATGTCGGTGGGGTGGCAGAACTGGTCAAACGCTTCTCGGTACCGGTATTCGGTCCGGCGGGTGAGCGCATCCCCTGCCGCACCCGGGCGCTGGCCGACGGCGATCGGGTCCATCTGGACGTGCTGGGTCTCGAATTCGAAGTGATCGATTGTCCGGGCCATACCGCCGGTCATATCGCCTATTACGGCCACGGCTGCCTGTTCTGCGGCGATACGCTGTTCAGCGCCGGCTGCGGGCGCCTATTCGAGGGCACCCCGGCGCAGATGAATGCCTCGCTGCATCGCTTGGCCGCACTGCCGTCCGAGACCCGGGTCTACTGTGCGCATGAATACACGCTGAGCAACCTTCGATTCGCGGCGGCGGTGGAGCCGGATAATGACTCCTTGCAGGCCTACGCGGAGGAGGCGCGACAGCTCCGCGCGCAAGATCACCCGACCTTGCCATCGACTGTCGGGCGTGAGCGGGCGGTAAATCCGTTCCTGCGCTGCAGCGAACCGTCGGTCGTCGCGGCAGCCGAACGACACGCGGGCTCAGCCATGGAAGACGAGACCGCAGTCTTCGCTACCATCCGGTCCTGGAAGGACAGCTTCGCGTGAACCGCTTCGCGAGCAAACGGCTCTCCCGACTGTGGTCGATCGCCATCCCGCTGGCGGTGGTCGCCTGCGCGGCACCGCCGCCCGCGCCTGAACCGGTGCTGCAAGAACCAGTGCAGCTTGCGCCCCCGCCCCCGCCACCACCCGAGCCGATCTCGTTCACCATCGTCGCCCGGCTGGAGGCTGGCCTGCTGCCGAGCGTGCCGGAGGTGCCGATACGCCAGCCGGATCTGCTCAGTCATCTGGCCACCGAGCTTCAATTCCAGCACATCCAGCGCAAGGCGATCGATCGTCAGCGTGACTGGTTCGCCCGTCACCCGGCTTATCTGGATCGGGTATTTGAACGTGGCGCCCCTTATCTTCCGTATATCACGCGTGAACTGGAGCGCCGTGGGATGCCGGCCGATCTGGCCCTGTTGCCGATCGTCGAAAGCGCCTACGACCCGTTTGCCTACTCACACGGCCGCGCCGCCGGTCTATGGCAGATGATCCCGGGCACCGCGCGCCGCTTTGGCCTGAAACAGAACTGGTGGTATGACGGCCGTCGCGACGTGATCGACTCGACGCGCGCCGCGCTTGATTATCTGGAGTTTTTGCACGACAGGTTCGACGGCGACTGGCTGCTCGCAGTGGCTGCCTACAACTCTGGCGAAGGCAATGTCTCACGCGCCATCCGCCGTAACATCGCCGCTGGCAAACCCACCGATTTCTGGAACCTGCGTCTGCCGCGGGAGACCAGCGCCTACGTACCCAAACTGCTCTCACTGAGCCAGCTTGTCGCGGACCCGGCCGCCTTCGGATTGAGCCTGCCGGAGATCGACGACCGGGAGTATTTCACCAGCGTTGAGCTGGATGGACAGATGGATCTGGCGCTGCTGGCCGAACTGGCCGGGATTACGCTGGACGAGTTCTACGCGCTGAACCCGGGCTACAACCGCTGGGCCACCGACCCGGACGGCCCGCACCGGGCGGTGGTGCCG
>JBATKC010000084.1:0-15787 GCA_049669065.1 Gammaproteobacteria bacterium | reverse complement strand
GTGCCGGTGAAGCGATCGATGCGGCCGGGATCGAAATCACCATGGAACCAGACCGGACGATATGCGGCGCCGGGTTTATCCGCCATGCGCGCAAATACATCCTCGAACTGACTGGCCCATGACTGCTCCACGCCGAGTGCATAGGCATAGGGCAGGTAGCGCTCGAACAAGGCCGGCGTCTTTTCCGGCGGATGGCGCAGATTGAGATCGTCTTTCTCCGCCACGTCCAGATACAGCCTGAATCCTTCGAGACGATCGAGCAGGCGCCGCCCGGGCGGCGTCGGTGCACGCAGCAGATGATAAAACAGACCATGCATGGCCAGCCCGACAAGGATCACAATAAACGCTACCGGCGTCATCGTCCCGCTGAGAAAAAGGCCACCGCCCAGCAACACCAGCAGGATCAGTGACGGCAGCAGCAACGGCGTATTGGTCACAAAGTAGAGCCGGTGATAATTGCGGCGCAAGGCACGTCGATGAGCCTGGCGCGCCGCAGCGATCGTCGTGTGGCTGCTGCGTTCGAGTTTGACCACGGGACCTGTCTTGAACAGCCGTGACAACAGCGCTTTCTCCCCGGGCGCCAGTACGGCAGTGGACTCGTTTTGGCGCAGCACGTAGTCGTCATGATCCTCTTCGATCTGCACATAGCCCTTGACTGCCAGGTTGATGACCGCGGCGGTAAAAGCACCGCTGTCGTAGGACATGCGCCGCACAAATCGCACCGAGGCCGGGGAGAATCCCTGGGGCGGCTCGTAGTGAGGGAACACCACGCCAGGCCGCGGATCACGACCGTAGCGTGTCCACACCATAAGCAGGTAGGCGAGCGCCGCGCCAAGCCCGATCAGCGACAGCAGCAGGGCTGCATTATCGGCCAACAAGAATCCGATCCGATCCCCGCGAGTCGGTTCGCGGACAAAGCCCTTGGGCCAGCTGGCCACCAGGGTCAGACCCTCGCCGGGACCCAGCGCGGCAGTGGTCTCGACCCAGGCTGCGCCCTCGGCCGTACCACTTTCTGCATTGCGCGCGGTGCTGCCCGTCGCACCGGTGTAGCCGACGATCCGGATCTGGCCAGGTAGCACCGCCGGCGGTAACTCGACACGCGCGCTGACCTGGTCGATGGCGAAGGCCCAGCCATTACCGGTGACGTTCCAGTACAGCTCATCATGGTCGTCAAAAAAACCGAGCTGTCGATCCGTCCGATAACGGATCTCGTAGTCGTAGGTACCGGGGCGCAATCCGCTGTCGGGATCGCCAGCGTAGACGCGGACGCCGTTGACCCTGCGTTCGCTATGCCAGGACTCGGAGCTGCCGTCCCGGGTCACCGACAGGACCTTGAAGGCGACTTTGTAGTGGTTACCGAAGCGGTCGCGATAGTCGGTCGGGAAATCGCGGTAGATGCCGCGGCGGATCTGTCGTCCTTCTGCCCGCACCCGGATCTGCTCGGTCACGGTCATGCTGCCGTCCTCGGCGATAACGATATCGCTGTGATAAGCGAGGATGCGTTCCGACGCGGGCAGCGCGCCGGACACGAGCAGGCATGAGACGAGGACCAGCCAGCGCAGCGCCGGATGCCGCGCCCTGTGCCAGCTCATCAGCGATCTGCTCCCAGTTCAATCCGGGGTACGGTGCGGATCTCGTCGTCATCGGCGGCGAAGAACTCGCGCGGCTGAAAACCGAATGCTCGCGCGACAATCAGATCCGGCACCGACTCGAGGCGGGTGTTGTAGACCCGGACCGCGCCATTATAGAAACGCCGCGCGTACTGCAGATGGTCCTCGATCGCGCTCAGCTCCTGCTGCAGCTGGAGAAAGTTCTCATCCGCCTTCAGCTCCGGATAGTCCTCCGCCAGTGCCACCAGTCGATGGATGCCGGCGACGATCTGATCCTCCAGACGCGCCTTGTCGGCGAGGTGGTGGGCGGCCTCGCTGCGCGCGCGGAGTTCGGTCACCGCCTCGAGCGTCGCCCGCTCGTAACCGGCGTAGGCCCTCACTGCCTTGACCAGCTGCGGCACCAGATCATGGCGGCGGGTGAGCTGGACGTCGATGTCGCTCCACCCCGCCAGCGTCTGATTCCTGTGCGCGACCAGGCGATTGAAGATGACGATACCGGCGACCGCCAGCCCGGCCAGGATGATAAAGACCCAGGTCATCATGACTTGCTCCCGGCGATGCGATCCCGACGCAAGTATAGCGGTCGCGCGCGGCGTGCAATGTCGATAACGATGACAGCCTGAGAATGTCGACTGCCTCACATTCTGGCGGGGGAATTCCGTGATCCCGGTCACACCCCGCACCTGACCCTAATAGAACTGAGACATATGTCCTTCATCGATATGACATAAGCGCGGATATTTGCTCTCGTAGCCACGCGGGCTGACGCGTTCGTGGCCACAATTTTGTTTGGGCTACGGACCGCTATTCAGATGAAGAAGTCTCGCAAGCGACCGACTGCGCTGATTGTCGAAGACAATGAGCACGTGATCTACCTGCTCGAGTTTATGCTCGAGCGAGAGGGTTTCCGTGTGACCAGCTGCACCGACGGACGCGAAGCCGGCGACTTTATCGCCGGATCAAGACCGGTGGACGTCGTGCTGCTGGATCTTGTGCTCCCCTACCGGGATGGCTTCGAGATCCTGAGCCAGATCCGCACGGACAAGAAATGGTGCGACGTGCCGGTCGTCGTGCTTTCCGCGCGCACCATGGAACGGGATGTCGTGCGCGGCCTGGAGGCAGGCGCCAATGACTATGTTGGCAAGCCGTATAATCCGAGAGAGCTAATGGCGCGGGTGAAACGTCACATGCGTGACGGCGATGCGATAGGAGCCTGATCATGGCCGCCACGACAAGGAAATCGGGCGCACCGGCCAGCACGCGAGGATTGCGGCGCGGGCTTATGGCGATCACGACGCTGTGGCTGATTCTGGCCTGTTCGGTGGCGACGGCGACGGATAGCGCGCTGGTCGAGGCTCGCGAGGCCATCGATCGCGACGATTATCCCGCCGCGGTCAGCGTGCTAGAGCAGCACCTGGATACCTATCCCGCCGATGAGGATGCCCGCTATCTGCTGGCACGGACTCTGGCCTGGTCCCGGCGCTGGGACGATGCGATGGCGGAATACGATCGCCTGCTCGATCAGAATCCGGACAACGCCGATTACCTGTTGGGCAAGAGCCAGGTGTTTGTGTGGTCGGAACGACCCGCCGAGGCCGTGCCGTTGCTCGAACAGGCGCGGGGGATTGCGCCGGATTACGAGGCGCTATGGCAGCTTGAATCCCAGGCTCTGCTCGCGGCGGGCGGCACCGACAACCGCCGCCGTTACGACGAATTGACCGCCGCGGCTCGCAAGCGGTTTCCATCGAGCTCCTGGCCACTTTGGCAGGAACCGGGCAGATCCACACTCGGCTTCGAGCCGACGTCGGACTACGAGCTCGGATATTCCTTCGACTCTCTTGATAACGGCTTCGACAACTGGCAGAGCGTCTATGTCGAGGCCAGTCATACGCTGGCACCGCGCAAGGCCTACTACGTAGTCATCGAAGCGACGGACCGGTTCTCAGAGCGCGAGGCAGAGTTTATGGCCGGCACCTATCTGCCGCTGGACGATGATTGGACGCTGCTGCTCCAGGGCAGCGTCGCGCCGACCGCGGACGTGCTGCCCCAGTGGGCCGCCTGGGCCGAGCTCCAGCGCAGCCTGGCCGGCGGTTGGGGATTGCGCGGAGGGTTCCGCCACGCCGAGTATTCGGATTCCCGTTACGAACTGCTGAACCTTGGCGCGGAGCGCTACTGGGGCAACTGGCAGGCGGCCTACACCCTCTACATCGGCTGGCCCGAGGGCGCCGATACCTCGGTCAGCCATCTGGCCCGGCTGGATCGCTATTACGGCGACCGCAATCGCGTCGGGATTATGGCGGGCGTCGGCGAGGAGAGTGAGAGCGTCGGCCAGGATCGCCTGCTCACGAGCAATACCCGCACCCTCGGCCTGGGCGGGCGCCACTGGATGAACCAGAGCTGGGCGCTGAGCTGGGATCTGATGTGGCACCGGCAAGGATCCGTTTACAATCGTGGGGGCATCCGTGTTGGACTTCGCCGCCGGCTCTGACCGCGCGATCGTCTTCGCGATCTACAGCAGCCTCATCGCCGGCGCGATGACGGTATTGCTGTTCCTGTGGGTAGTGATCCTGCGCTCGCGGCTGATGGTCAAACAGCGCCAGCACAAGGTGTTTCTGGATCAATGGCGGCCCCTGTTGACCAGGGTGGCGCTGGTTAAGGACCAGACCGACGACGAGCAGGATCTGGTCCTGCCCGAGTTGCCCGGATCGTCGCTGATGTATTTCCTCAACGAGTGGAACGTGCTGCATGATGTGCTGCGTGGCAGCGCCGGCCTGCGCCTCAACGCCGTGGCCCGCCAACTGGGCGTCGACAAGGCGGTCTGGAAGCTGCTAAATCACGGCCGCCTGAGCGACAAGCTCATCGCCATCGCAACGCTGGGACATCTGGTGGAAAACAGCGCCTGGGACCGGATCGAGGAACTGCTCCATTCCCACCATACCTTGATCTCGCTGATGGCAGCGAAGGCGCTGATCAACATCGATGCGGATCGGGCCGTGCCGCTGATTTTGCCGCTGGTCACGCGCCGAGAAGATTGGGCGGCGGCCAGGGTCTCGAGTCTGCTGCGGGAGGCCGGACCCGCGGCGACCTCGCGTCCGCTGCAACAGGCGATCCTCGACGGCACGCCTGAGGAAGCGGCCAAGCTGATCGGTTTTCTGCCTACGGTGCATCGCTCGATAGCGGCCAAGGTGGTCCACGAAGTATTGCAGAGAACGGTGGATGACCGCGTCACCTCGGTATGTCTGCGCGTGGCCGACAGCCCGCTCGAGCTGCCCCAGGTCCGACACCTGGTCAATCATCCGCGCTGGCATATCCGCATGCGCGCGGCGAGCGTGCTCGGCCGGATCGGCTACCGCCAGGACAAGCGGCTGCTGGAACGCCTGCTCTGCGATCCGGAATGGTGGGTCCGCTACCGCGCGGCCCAGGCGCTGACCGGTCTGCCATTTATCGAGCAGTCCGAATTGGATCGCATCCGGCAGCGGCTGGACGATCGCTACGCCCGCGACATGATGGACCAGGTGATGGCGGAGCGAGCCGCATGAGCACCCAGGATCTCATCCTCGTTGCCCAATGGGTGTTCCTGGGCTATTTCCTGCTGCTGAATGCCGGCTATATCGGTCTCAACCTGGTCTCGCTGTTCGGCATGCGCGAGTACTTCCAGGGGCGCCGCGTCGAGAGCCTGCCCAAAGTCTATTCGGAGCACGAGATGCCCATCAGCATCATCGTGCCTGCCTACAACGAGGCGGCGACGATCGTCACTTCGGTCAGGGCGCTGCTGCAGCTGCGCTATCCGGAATACGAGATCGTGGTCGTCAACGATGGTTCGACGGATGACACGCTGCAGAAGCTGATCGATGAATTCGCGCTGGTGCCGTTCCCGGAAGCCTACCGGCAGCGTATCGTCACGGAGCCGGTAAAGACGATCTACCGCTCCGCCGTCCATCCCAATATCCGCGTGCTGGACAAGGACAACGGCGGCAAGGCCGACTCCCTCAACGCCGGCATCAACGCCGCCCGCTATCCATTGTTCTGCGGCGTGGATGCGGACTCGGTACTGCAACCGGACAGCCTGTATCGGGTGCTGCAGCCGTTCCTCGACGATCCGGACACCGTCGCCTGTGGCGGCACCATCCGCATCGCCAACGGTTGCCGCGTCAGAGACGGCTTTATCGAGAAGATCGGGCTGCCCGATTCCACGCTGGCGCTGCTGCAGATCATGGAGTACCTGCGCGCCTTCCTGTTTGGACGCCTCGGCTGGTCACCGCTGAATGCGCTGATGATAATCAGCGGCGCGTTTGGCTTGTTTCGTAAGGAGGTGGTGGTGGCCTGCGGCGGTTACCGCACCGATACCCTCGGTGAGGATATGGAGCTGGTGGTACGGCTACACCGCATGCTGCGCAAGCAGCGGCGACGCTACCGCATCACCTTCGTCCCGGACCCGATCTGCTGGACCGAGGCGCCGGAGGATCTGCGTACACTCGGCCGCCAGCGCATCCGCTGGCAGCGTGGCCTGGCGGAGAGCCTGACGCTCAACCAGAGCCTGATGTTCAATCCCCGCGGCGGTACCGTGGGCTGGCTTGCGTTCCCGTTTATCTTCCTGTTCGAGTTCCTCGGCCCGCTGCTGGAAGTCGGCGGCTATCTGTTTGTCGGCATCGCCTATTGGAACGGCTGGATTTCGCCGGATGCGTTCCTCGCATTCCTGCTCTGCGCGATCTGTCTGGGCATGCTCCTGTCCACCAGCGCACTGATGCTCGAAGAGATATCCTTCCATGTCTATCCTGGATTCCGCAACACCATATTGCTGTTCGGCGCCGCCATCCTGGAGAACTTCGGTTATCGCCAGCTCAATGCGATCTGGCGGCTGATCGGCCTGCTGCAATGGCTGGTCGGAAGCAAGTCTCGCTGGGGCGAAATGCATCGTGGCGCGCACTGGTCAAACGAGGACCCGGCCGGCTCCGCGGCGAGTCCCGCTGCGGAACACAGCGGCGGTCGTTGACGATGGCGCGGGTTTGAACGCCGGCTGGATCGTCAGCCTTTTCCTGCTGCTTGCGCCTGTGTCTGCAGGCGCCGCGTGGCTGGCACTTTGTGACGCCGGCACACCGCTGCCCAAATCCCGTCTGCTTGGCGTCTACCCGGATCCGCAGGGACACAGCCGGAGACTTGTCATCAGCGATCACTCACCGGCGGCCTGCAACGCAGTGAGCATCGAGGTGAGCGCAGAAGAGATCCGCTGGGCCGGGCTTGTCGCCAGCGACGATGCGGCCGGCATGGAGACCGGCGTGAGCCTGCTGGGCGACGAGACTCAGGGCGAGATTCGGGTCAGCGAAATCATCCCCGACCGGCCGCTACCGGCGCCGATAAGACGCGCACCGCCGGTGCCTCTGGGTGAGGACCTGCTGCAGATCCTCGGCAGCCGGCCTTTTGGCATTGAGGGACGCGCGAGCATCAAGCGCCGGGATGGCGAAATCGATCTGGTCTGCGCTGCCGGCGACGCGCCTGCCGGGCTGCTGTTAAGTGCCGGTGGATACCGCATGGTCCGGGATGGACGTCTCCGCGTGCAGCTGGCGTCCGCGGGGTCAGGACGATTCGCCCTCGCCTTTTCGGACGCCCGACGCCTGCAGCTTGAGTCGCCGCTGATCCTCGGCGATTTTGCCGCCAGCACCAGACTTTCCGAGCAGCGTTTCACCCTGCCCCGAGGGATGGCTCCGGGAGACCACGCCTTTAGTTTGCTCTGTCCTGCCGGTCACGCGCGGCTGCGTCTCACAGGCCTCGAGCTGCGACCCGCGCCAGGGCTGACTCCCCCAGCTCGCGCGGCCTGGGTATGGCAGCCCGAAGCCTGGTTGGAGACTTCCGAAGCCCTGCTGGGAGAACTCGATCGTACGGGTGCCGACACTGTGTTCATCACGGTGCCGTTGGATGGCGAACCGCTCGCCGTCGCCAATCCGCGGCAGCTGGCCAGGTTTATCGACACGGCCCGACGCAGCCAGGTGTCGGTCTGGGTTGTGGAAGGGGATCCGGGCGCAGTACTGCCCGAAGGCCAGGCGTACATGGTGATGCGGGCATCGGCACTGGCACGATTCAATGCCAGCCAACAGCCCGCACTGCGACTGGCTGGTGTCCAATACGACATCGAGCCCTATCTGCTGGCCGGGTTCGCGCTGGATACGGAACGCTGGCTAAGCCGCTACCTCGACACGATCCGCGCCTTGCGCCAGGCAGCGGGGATGTCACTGGAAGTGGCGGTACCGTTCTGGTGGTCCGGGCTCGCGGCCAACGACGGCCCGTTCCTGGAGCAATTGGCGGCCGTGGTCGACGGCATATCGGTGATGAACTATCGCACTGACCCGGCGCAGATCCGCGACGGCGCGAGGCCGTTTCTGGCCTGGGGCGCGGAACACCAGCGTTTCGTCCGCATCGCGCTCGAAGCCGGCCCGATCCCCGATCAGACACGTTGGCACTACAGGCCCTTCGAGCAGGGGCGATTGTGGCAGCTTGATATCGGTCAGATGCGGGCCCTGGTCCTGCTACGCAGTCCACGAGCCAATCCGTCGGGGCCGACCTTGGCTCTTGCCTACTCGGTCCCGGTGAGCGGGGATCGGACTACCTTCCGCCGCAACATCGGGGCGCTAGACCGGCTGCTGCCGAAACTGGAAACCGATTGGGCGGCGTGGCCATCATTCGCAGGCATCGCCCTGCATGAATATCTGCGGATCCCTGAAGCAGGTCAGGCCGAGGAGGCGGCACCCTAGCCGTCGATGCGATGGATCGCCGCAAAGCGCTCGGCATGGCGGTCGACTTGCTGCTCGAAATCCTGTCGGCGCTGTGTCAGCCGTTCCAGCTCGGCTGCATACTGGCGACGCCGGTCTGCGCCGATAGACGGAGACTGCAACTGGTCCGCATACCAGGCTATCTGCCGATCTATCTGATCCATCAGCTTGCGCACCGAGTGGATGCGGGCGCCGGCACGATAAGCATCGAGGAAAACCGTCTCCAGTTCGGAGGGACATGCGCCCAGATAGTGATCGCCGCGCGTTCCGGCCAGATACCCCCGTGCCGGCTGACAGAAGCTCTGCAAGCCGCGCTGCCGTCCGTTCAGATAGGCGTCCCGCTCAAAGGCCTGACCCGCGGTCGCGCATTGCCGGACGTAACGCCCCATCCAGTGCATGGGGCGACCCTGCTCGCCGTCGGCATAACCCACCTGGTCCCAGTCCGGGCCAGGACAAGCGGCCGCGGCCAGGTCGACGGTCATCACCGACAACAGGATACCGGCCATTGCAATCCAGGTTCTGAGCACGCAAATCCTCCGCCACGGGCCCGTTTCCCAGCAGGGAACACGGGCCAGTATGTCCGCAGAAGTTTACGTGGAGATGGCAGGTCGCCGGCGTGAGAGAGATCACGATTTGAACAGTTCGTGATCACCGGCCAGCACACAGCATTCCGCTGCCCGCGGTGCTGCGACGGATCGTCAGGAGAGGCTTTGGTCTAGGACTTCTTGCGCTTGGGGCTGGGCGTCAGATGGACTCTGCCTACCTTGCCCATGCGCCGCTCATTGAGCCGTTCGACCACTTCTTCGACCGCCTTGGTCACGTTTTTCAACGTGCCCTGACGACGGCCGTCGATGGTGTTCTTGCCTTGCCGGATCACGTACCGATACCAGCTCGCGGCTTCCATACCAGCCGGAGCCTGAGTCTTGGTGATGGAGGCGATTTCAAACGGATCGTTGGTTGCGGACGCGGATTTCGCTGGAGTCTGTGCTGCTTGTGCCATGGGTCAAGGGTAACACATCGGGGCCACGCCGGCCCGCCGTGCAGGGTCCGGAACCGGGTCTTGCGGGCCCTCTGTCCGCCGTGGGCCGCCGCTCAGCCCGTGTTCCGCCTGCGCCGCAGCACCTCAGGCAGCCCGCCGCGCAGATCGGGCGTCCACTCCGGAAGCAGCCAGAGCAACGCCATTTGCTCGAGCACGGCGAGGATGCTGACGGCGGCGGTGATCCAGAGCAACCACGGTTCGAAACGGAACAAAAACATCACAGTAATGAACACCGCAAACACGGCGACGCCGAAGCGCGTCAGCCCGGTATGGAAACTCGATGGCCGGCCGTAACGGAAGAAGGCGCACAGATGCTCGAGCAGCCAGAGCCCGACCACCAGTGCTATCAGCCAGCCGTATTCGGTATAGACGACCGGGTGAAATACCCAGGTGCCGTAGCCGATAATCATCATCAACAGCGCATCGGCGATCGAGTCAAGCATGGATCCGAGACGAGAGACGCAGCCGAAACGCCGCGCTATCCAGCCGTCTACACCGTCGCTACCCAGCGCCAGCACAGTGAGCCAGACAAAGGGCGTCTCGAGACCGATCCACGCCAGCCAGGCCAGCACCGGCACACAGCACAGGCGAGCCAGCGAAATGGCGTTGGGCAGGTGTCGTATGGCCGCGGCCGTCATAAGTTCCTTTGCGCCTGCATGACTCTCTCAGTCAGAGCATGGTCGGCGCCCGCGACCGGGTCAACAGACGCGGCCGCGATTTCATAATCCGGCCAGTTCGCGGATATGAGCGACCACAGATCGCTCCAGCACACCGGCACAGTAGCCGCCTTCCAGCGCCGCAACCAGACGCTTGCCGGCGTGGCGTTCAGCCAGGGCCATGATCTTCTGGGCAAGCCACTCAAAATCCCGTTCGTTGAGCATCAGATCCGTAGTGGGATCCTCGGCATGACCGTCGAAACCAGCCGCAACGAGGACCAGCTGGGGACAGAAATGATCCACGGCCGGCAGCCAGTACTGATCGATGGCGTCACGATAGTCCTTGCCCCGGGTGCCGGCAGCCAGCGGCACATTGATGATGCGTCCCGGGATGCTGGGAGCCCCGGAGAACGGATAGAGAGGATGCTGATATGTGGAGCAAACCAGCACGCGCGGTTCGTCGGCGAAAATCTCCTCGATGCCGTTACCGTGATGGGCGTCAAAATCCAGCACCGCTACCCGCGACAATCCATGGGCGTGCAACGCATGAGCCGCGCCGACCGCGATGTTGTTGAGGAAACAAAAACCCATGGCCCTGGCGCGCTCGGCATGATGGCCCGGTGGTCGCACCGCGCAAAACGCGTTTTCGACCTCGCCGGCCATCACCATATCCACCGCGCGGATCACGCTGCCGGCGGCATGCAGGGCCGCCGGCAGCGTGTATGGCCCGAGCGCGGTATCCGGATCCAGCTGCACCAGGCCGTCTTCGGGTGCCATCGCCGCCAGCTCATCCAGATAGGCTGGATCATGCACGCGCTCGAGTTGTGCCCGAGTCGCCATCGGAGCTTCGCAGTAACGCAGGAATTCCGCCACGCCCTCGGCGTAAAGCTGATCCTCGATCAGGCTGAGACGGCGCGGACATTCAGGATGCCCGGTCTGCATCACGTGGCCGCGACAAGCCGGGTGGGTAATAAACGCGGTGGCCAACAACAGGCTCCAGATCAATTCTTCTGCAAGAGTCTACTGGCATACTCTTGCCAGGCAAGCCGGGGCAATTTATGAAGCGACCACCGAAACAACGATTTGGGCTCGATATCGCCAATATCTTCGAGCCGAGCTCGGTCGCGCTGATCGGTGCCAGCGAACAGGCGGGCTCGGTCGGCGCAGTGGTGCTGCGCAACCTGATAAGAGGTCGTTTCAAGGGCCGGCTCTATCCAGTCAATCCACAGCACGACAAGGTCCAGGGTCGCCGCTGCTTCCCAAACGTCGGCGCTCTGCCGCAGGCGGTAGACCTCGCGGTGATCGCTACGCCAGCAAAAGCCGTCCCGGCGGTACTCGAGGAATGCGGCGAGAAAGGCATCCGCTTCGCGGTCATCATCTCGGCGGGATTCCGCGAGATCGGCGCCAAAGGCGTGGCGCTGGAACGGGCCGTGCTCAAGACCGCGAAGAGCTACGGTATACGCTTTCTCGGACCTAACTGCCTCGGCATCATCCGACCATCCTTGCGTCTCAACGCGAGCTTTAGTCAAAGCTCCCCAAAACCTGGCCGCATCGCCCTCGTCTCGCAATCAGGTGCCGTATGCACGGCCCTGCTCGACTGGGCCGCTCCACGGGGCATCGGCTTTTCCAACATCATCTCCACCGGCATCTCTGCCGATATCGATTTTGGCGAGATCCTCGACTACCTGGTGATGGACTCGGGCACCGACGCGATCATGCTCTATATCGAGGGCATCCATGACAGCCGTCAGTTCATGAGTGCGCTGCGCGCGGCCTCGCGCGCCAAACCTGTCGTGGTGATGAAGGCCGGACGCCACGCCGAGGGTGGCAAGGCCGCAATCTCTCATACCGGCGCCCTGGTCGGTGCCGATGACGTGTTTGATGCCGCCCTGAGCCGCGCCGGCGTGGTGCGGGTCAAGGCATACACCGATCTGTTCGCGGTGGCCGGCACGCTGCACGCCGGGGTGCGCACCCGCGGACCACGTCTCGCTATCGTCACTAATGGTGGCGGCCCCGGTGTGATCGCTGCTGACCGCGTCGGCGACAAGCATCTGCAGCTGGCAGAATTCAACGCCGAGACGCGCAAGCGGCTGGACTCGCTCCTGCCAGCGGCGGCCGCCAGCGGCAACCCGGTGGACGTGTTGGGAGACGCCGGACCGCAGCGTTATGCCGACGCGGTAAGCGCGTGTCTGGACGACCCCGGGGTTGATGCGGTGCTGGCCATCCTGCTGCCACAGGCCATTACCGAAGCGCTGCCCGTGGCCGAGGCGGTCGCCGCCCTGATCGGGCAGAGCAAGAAGCCGGTGCTGACCTGCTGGATGGGCGATCAGACCATGCGCAGCAGCCGCAAGTTGTTTGTCGCCGAGGGTATCCCCACCTACACCACGCCGGAATCCGCGGTCGAAGCCTTCGCCGCCGCGGCAACCTATACCTCCAATCAGCAGCTATTGCTGCAGGTGCCGGAGCCACTGAGCCCCGGAGGCACGCCCGATGCATCCAGCGCCCGGCTGATCATCCAGGAGGCTATGGCCAGCCGACGTAAGGTGCTGGGTCTGGCCGAGTCCAAGGCCCTGCTCGCGTCGTTCCGCATCCCGATCCTCAAGAGCATGCCGGCCCACAAAGCCACCGAGGCCCTGGCTATCGCCGAAGAGATCGGGTTCCCGGTGGCGATGAAGATCTACTCGCCGGACATCACCCACAAGTCGGATGCCGGCGGAGTGCGGCTGGGATTGAACAGCGGCCAGGAGGTGCGGCAGGCATTTGACGAGATGGTCGAGAACGTCAGGCGGCTGCGGCCCGAAGCCACTATCGACGGCGTGCTCATCGAGCCCATGTGGCATCCGGCCGACGGCCGCGAGCTGATGCTCGGGGTGATGAACGACTCGGTGTTCGGCCCGGTGATCAGCTTCGGTCTGGGTGGCACGCTGGTCGAGGTGCTCCGCGATCGCGCCATCGCGCTGCCGCCACTGAACCGCTACCTGGTCCAGCGCATGATCGAACAGAGCCGGGCCGCGCGTTATCTGGATGAATTCCGCGGCAAGCCGGCGGCCAATCGCCGCGCGCTGGAAGATGTGATCCTGCGCATGTCGGAACTGGTTTGCGAACTACCGGAAGTCGAGCAGATCGATATCAATCCGCTGATCGTCGACGAGCACGGCGCGCTGGCGGTCGATGCGCGGGTCGTCGTGCGTAAAGTCAGCGCATCCGCACGGCCCTACGCTCACATGGCTATCCACCCGTACCCGGCGTCCCTGGTCAAGGAGGTCTTTCTGCCGAACGGCGAGCGGCTGACGGTGCGGCCGATCCGCCCCGAAGATGCGCTGATGGAGCGAGAATTCGTCAACGGCTTGTCAGAGCGTTCGCGCTTTCTGCGCTTTATGTACGCCTTGTCCGAGATCACCCCGGAGATGCTGTCGCGTTTCACCCAGATCGACTACGACCGGGAAATGGCTCTGATCGCGGTGGTACCAGACGGTGACGGCGTCCGTCAGATCGGCGTGGCCCGTTACGTGACCTATGCCGACGGCCGCGGTTGCGAGTTCGCAATCGTCGTCTCTGATGACTACCATCGGCAGGGCATCGCGCGTCAGCTGCTCAGTGATCTGATTGACGTGGCGCGGGAACGGCGTCTGGAATACATGGACGGTATCGTGTTGCGCCAGAACGAGAACATGATCAGTCTGGCGGAGAGCCTGGGTTTCGATGTAGAGCGATCCAGTGACGATATCGAATTGGTGTCGCTGCAGCTTACGCTATAGCCCTGATGACATACTGGACCTGAGCAAGACGTTGCTGCGCTATCGAATGTGCGCAACGCAGGTGGGGACGACCGATGTGGCTGATATCCGATCATCGCCGACTGACTGCGATCGCCATCGTCCTATGTGTCTCTGGCTGCGCGACAGCTGAGCAGGAGATGAAGCCGGGCGCCCATACGCCGCCGTCTTTGCAAGAGCTGAAACAGACCAGCTACCGCGGCATCCTGCCGAGCCCGATCCGCCTGACCAACGGCGACTACGAGGGTGCGCCCTATGACGAGGGGGGAGCTGCCCGGCCGACGGTGCAACTGATCGAGGACGTTTATCTCAATGGTGATCTCGATGGCGACGGCCACGAGGAGGCCGCCGTGCTCCTCGTTGAACAGGCGTCCGGCTCGGGCACCCGGTTGTATCTGGCCATCGCCGGCCGCGATGCGGACGGCGCCGCGACCAACCTGGCTACCATACTGATCGGTGACCGCGTCCAGATCATCAGCGCAGCCATCGACAACGGCGGCGTGGAGATGCGCCTGGTGCGCACCGGTCCGGAGGATGCCTGTTGTTGTCCGGGTGAGATCGTCAGTGCACGGTGGACCATGACCGGTGGCTCGCTGCGCCTGGTCCGTGACAAAATCGAAGGCCGCCTGAACGCGGCAGAGCTGGCGGGCTCAAGCTGGCATCTGCAATCGATGACGCGGGACGGCGTCAACCTCGAGGACAGCGGCATCACTGTCAACTTCGAAGACCAGCGCGTCTCCGGCCGCAGCGGATGCAACAACTACTTCGGCGGGATCGAAGATGGCGCCGGACCGGGACAGATCCGCATCGGACCCCTGGCCGGCACGCGCATGGCCTGCGCACCGCCGATCATGGAGCTGGAGAGCACCTATCTGCAGTCCCTGCAGGCATCGACCCGCTTCGGCTTCCTTGCCGGCACATTGATGCTGAGCTCGGTCGATGCAGACGGCCAGATCACGCAGCTGCGGTTTGTTCGCCGGCAGGCAGACGCACCGGACCCATAGGATCGGCACGTCGCGATAGACCGGAAGCTTGTATTCCGGCGGCGGATGCTTAATGTAGTAGGCAGCACCGCCGCCGTGCCCTGATACTGCATCGTGACCCCAGAACGGCCGCTGACCGAGGAGGCAGCCATAGCATGATCGACGGCAATGACATGGTCCTGCTGGCACGCATCCAGTTTGCGTTCACGGTCGCCTGGCACATCATTTTCCCAGCCTTCACCATCGGCCTGGCAAGCTATCTGGCCATGCTCGAAGGCTTGTTTCTCAAGACCGGTCGCGACGTCTATATGATGCTGTATCGCTTCTGGGTCAAGATCTTCGCCGTATCGTTCGGCATGGGCGTCGTCTCGGGCCTGGTGATGAGCTATCAGTTCGGCACCAACTGGAGCCTGTTCTCCGAATTGACCGGGAATGTGCTGGGGCCGCTGCTTGGCTACGAGGTACTGACCGCTTTCTTCCTCGAGGCGTCTTTCCTCGGCATCATGTTGTTCGGCTACAACCGGGTCGGACCAAAGCTCCATTTCGCCTCCACCGTGATCGTCGCTTTCGGCACCCTGGTCTCGGCCTTCTGGATTCTGGCCGCCAACAGCTGGATGCAGACACCGGCCGGTCATGAGATCCGCGATGGCGTGTTCTATGCCAAGGACTGGGTCCAGGTCATCTTCAATCCTTCTTTCCCGTATCGCTATGTGCACATGGTGCTGGCTGCGTACTGCACCACGGCCACGGTGGTGGCCGCGGTCGGCGCATGGTTGCTGCTGGGCGACGCCCGGCGGGAATCGGCACGGGTAATGCTGCGCATGGCGGTCGGCTTCCTGGCCATCGTATTGCCCGCCCAGATTATCGCCGGCCACGAGCATGGTCTGAACGTATACGAGATGCAGCCCACCAAGCTGGCGGCAATAGAAGGGCACTGGGAAAGCTACGAGCGAGATGCA
>JBATKC010000083.1:0-2346 GCA_049669065.1 Gammaproteobacteria bacterium | reverse complement strand
TACCAACAGCGCCAGCGCGCAACGGATGCGTGGGCGCCAGAGCATCCGGTTTACCGGCCGGCCGCGGCCGGCGCTGGCCGCGAGGCGCCCATGGGCCGATAATTCCCGAAAAGAGGGGATCGAACTTGTTCCAGATGGATCTGCAACGGGCCGAGCGTGGCCTGCGGGATCGCAGGGTCGGCGAGGCCGAGACGATCTGCCAGTCAGTGCTGGCAGACCGGCCAGATCATGTCTGGGCCTTGCGTCTGATGGCGGAAATCCGCATCAAGCAAAAGCAGCCCGAGCTCGCCTGGGAGTTCATCAACCGCGCGCTGGATCTGGATCTCAGCGACCCTCTGCTGTTCAACATCCGTGGTCGGCTCTACAACAACCGTGGCCAGCTGGACGAGGCGGAACAGGACTTCCGCCGGGCGCTGGAGCTGGACCCGCAGTTCTCCGATGCGCACAACAATCTCGGCCACGTGTTGCGTCTCAAGGGTTACAAGGAGGCGGCAGAGCAGTGTTTCCGCACCGCGCTCTCGCATCAGCCGGATCACGGCCATGCCAATCTGAATCTCGGTGCCATGCTCTATGAGCAGGGCCATATCGAGCTCGCCATCCGCCATCTCGAGCGCGGCCTCGAGGAGGAGATGGTCAACCGGCCCGGTCGCTACAATCTGGCCATCGCACAGCATCAGGTCGGCCGGCTCGACGAGGCCGTGCACAACTATCGTCAGGTGATCGCGCAAGGCGGCGGGGACGCCGATACATACAGCAACCTCTCGTCGGTGCTGATGTCCATGGGCGAGCTGGAGACCGCGGCTGCCGGATTCGAGACCGCGCTCGAGATCGAGCCGGACCACGCACCTGCGCTGACCGGTCTCGCCGGTCTGCTCGAATTGAACGGAGAGTTCAAACGCGGCATCGCCGTGCTGCTCCCCTATATCAAGGACGGCACCGCGAGTCCGTCGATGCACGTGGCCTATGCGCGGATGCTGCGCCGTCTGGATCACGGCAGGGAAGCCCTGCTCCATCTCGCGCCGCTCAGCGAAGTCGAGGGTCTGTCGGATCAGGAGCGATCGGCGATCCATTTCACCCTTGCCGACCTGCTCGACGACATGGCGGAATACGATCGGGCCTTTGCGCACTACCGGCGTGGCAACCGTTTCCACACCGGACATTATTCCCGGGCCGGGCGCGAACGTGAGGTAGAGCGGCTGATGAATGTGTTCAGCAGCGAGAATCTCGAACGTCTTGCGCGCTGCCGCCGTAAAACGGAGTACCCGGTCCTGATCGTCGGTATGCCGCGCTCGGGCACCTCTCTGGTGGAGCAGATCCTGGCCAGCCATCAGGAGATCCAGGGTGCCGGCGAACTGCTGGAATTGGGTCTGGCGGCCATGCGTCTCGGTCGCAACAAGAACAAGATCCCGTATCCGGAGTGCGTCGCCAACATGAAGTCGGATTACATCAGCGAATGCACCTCGGCTTATGTCCACCGACTGATGCGTGATGTCGACAAACATGAGCGGGTGACCGACAAGATGTGGCAGAACTTCGAGCAGCTCGGGCTGGTCCAGATGGCGATCCCCCGGGCCCGCGTCATCCACTGTCGCCGGGATCCGGTCGATACGGGGCTGTCCTGCTATCGGCAGAGCTTCGGTACCGCGGGGCCCCCGTTCAGCTATGACCTCGGTGACATCGCTCACTACTACGGTCAGTACCGGCGGCTGATGGATCACTGGACCGAGAATCTGGAGTTACGGATCCTTGATGTGGATTACGAGGAGCTGGTGAACGACATAGAGAACGTCAGCCGGCGGATGGTGGAGTTCCTCGGCCTCGACTGGGACCCGAACTGCCTCCTTTTCCATGAGAATCCGCGGCTGGTGCGCACCGCCAGCCACGTCCAGGTCAAGCAGCCGGTCTACACGTCCTCGATCGGGCGGGCCGGCCATTACAACAAGCACCTTGATCCGCTTATCGACGGCCTGCGACAGGGTGGTTTCCTCGATGAATGAGCCGGTCGCGGCAGCCAGCCTGGCCGCAGCCATGGACCGTCATCGCAGGGGCGATCTGTCGGCGGCACGGCCCCTGTACCGCAGACATCTTGAGCGTGTGCCGCAAGACGCCGGCGCCTGGTGCCTGCTGGCGAGCCTGGAAGGACAATGCGGGGACCACACGGCTGCGGAACAAGCATTCCGCAAGGCGATTGCGGCAGATCCGGCCCAGGCTCAGGGCCATGCGGGTCTGGGCACGAGCCTGCTGCTGGCCGACGATCCGGCAGCGGCGGTCGACGAGCTGCGGCGCGCGCTGGAGCTGGATCCGGATTTGAGCGACACGCGTTACCAGCTGGCAGTGGCCCTGCAC
>JBATKC010000082.1:0-16067 GCA_049669065.1 Gammaproteobacteria bacterium | reverse complement strand
CGCACGGTGTCCATGACTGCCGAGTCGGCAGCCAGCGGCGCACCCACCGGCAATGGACCGAATGGGTCATTGGATTGAACCACCTGCCAGCCATCGCCATCGGGTCCCGCCTGGATGACGGCGACGGAATCCAGGAAAGAGGCTGCTGAACGGCTTTCCAGCGCATCGGCCGCGCTGAGGAATTCGAGCGCCGTGACTTCATCGGAACTCTCGAACAGCACGGACAGCGCCGCAACCGGCGCGTAGCTCTCCTCCAGCCATCCGAGCACCGTCCCGGTCAGAGCTTGGGCTGCCTGATCGGATTCTGACTCCCAGGCCTCGACGGCCTGCTTGCGCAGTGCCTGGCTGACTCCGTAGCTAACGAGAAACCCGAGCAGCAGCACCACTGCCATCAGTAGCGCATTCAGACCGCGCCTGGCGTCCGTGCTTGAAGGTGATCGCTTGCCGCTTGTCGGCGCACCCGCGCTCATTGCCAATCCACGTTGAACACCGGCCGGAACCCTCGTGGCGGTAACGCCGAGGATGGGTCCCAGGTGGCCAATTTTTCGCGATTGATCAACACGACTTTAGCCGCCACATGGGGCGAGAATTCGCGTCCCTCGAGAATCCGCACCATGGTGTCCAACGCGATACGCGTCTGCAGCCCGGGCAGGTCACTGGGCGCGGCGATCACTGCACCGCGTCGTATGGCCCGGTGCACGCCGGGCGAATAGTAATCCGCGAGCAGTCCAACACGGCCCTTCAACTGACGTTTACGCACCAGCGAGACCGCGGCCTCGGCAGTGACCGCGGTACCGACCAGATAGTCGATCTGGCCCGGATGCTGCTCCAGAGCGGTTTCCACCAGGACGGCTTGTGCAGCGCGGCCGGTGTCACCATACATCGACGCAATGATCTCAACCGGCTGGCCGCTGACGGCATCACGGAATCCGGCATCACTGGCCTCGACCCATCCGGCACCGTCCGGGCCCGGGAACCATGCGGCGCGGACCGGTGTGGCCCGCTGCGCCTGCAACTTGTTCAGATAGGCGCCGACGGCCTGGCCCATGTCCCAAAAATCTACCCCAACCCGTGCGCTGATGCGCGGCGAGGAGACCCCGTTGATCAGATCGATTACCGGAATACCACGATCGCTCACGGTCTCGATCAGGTCATTGAGACCATCCAGCGATACGGCGCCGAGCAGGATGCCGTCGGGTTCCTGGGACAGACATTCGCCGATCTGTTCCCGTTGGCGATCCAGGTGTTCGTAGCCGCCCGCGGTGAATACCGCCACCGCGACGCCCAGCCGCCGCGCTTCATCGACGAGAGCAAAATTCACGGCCAGCCAATAGGCATCCTTGAGATGAGGGATCAGCAGACAGACACGCCAGGGTTCGGCCGCGTGATCCAATGGCCGGTATTCCCTGACCACGCGCTGACGCTCGGTATTGAACGGCGGATCCCAGACATTGACCTCCACCGGATACCAGGGCTCACGCGCCCCAGCCGGAATCGACAAGATCAGCGCGAGACCGAGCCAGCAGCTGGCGATCAAGACACGTGATCGTGGCAGGTGACGTGATGCGCGGGATGCGATGTCCAGCATAAAACCCTTCCTGGCTCTTCTAGGAACCCCTGCCCGACGGCTCTGAGAAGAGCCCTACGGACGCCGCCGCGAGCACTCTCACGATCAGATGTGCGGGAGCGGGCCGTGCCACTCTAACCTATCGCGCAGGCGTGTTGAACCGTGTCGGATACCCCATCCGAATGCGGCCGGACACCTGTTGCGCGTAAGGACGGAAACAAGCGGCAGAGCCGATCCGGGCGGTCCTTTTGCCTCTCTTTTCGGCCCGGCGTCGTCGCCGTCACGGCACCACACGGACGTCTGCTTCAGTCAGATCTGTTTACCTGCGTCGGGCGTTGCACCGTGACCTATGCGGTAGCTACCGTCGATGGCTTTGGCTGGTTGCTGCTGGCCATGGGCGCAGCCCAATGCAGACTGGAGCAGCGACGGACCCGGCTTGCCTATGTGGCGGTGTTTGTTCTGATCCTGCTGTATCGGGAGATTCCGCGGCCAGACAGCGTGTTTCTGCCGCTGTCGGAATGACGGTTTGAGCAGGTGCTTTTGGGTCGGACCGCAGCCATTTGAAGATTTGATTCAGATTGTCGGCTGATGATCGGCCAGGACCCGGCTTGCAGATGCGTTCTCGGCCCCGGTTCCAGCCTCGATCATCCTGATCATCACCGCATGTTTCGCCTGGACCGGCATCTGACGCGGCACCGAAGCCCTGCGCCTCTGATTTCACCGTGTCAGCGAAGGATATTCGCGGCCGAGACGTCTAATTTCAATGAAGCAGATGGCCGGGCGAGCATGGGAACAGACCTTATGTAAAAAACCCTTCATCTGCCTGCCATTTGGCTGTTGTTGAACCAACCACGAAGAGCAACGGGGATCGACCAGGCCCGCAACATGGCGTCGCGGGACATCATCGTTCAAACCGACAGGAGTAATGGAAAGTGAAACCGAAAATTTTTGGAAATACCACTTCTTGGGCCATGGCCGGCGCCGCGCTGATCGGGCTGGCCATGCCGTTGGCGGCATCGGCGACCGAGCCTTGTGACGACTTTGGCGAGTGCAAGGTCCTGATCGAGATCAACTCATCGGACGGGGATATCGGCTTCCATTGGCTGACGGACGGGGACGACCTCAATTGGACCTCGATCCGGGATCCTCACTACAGGCTGGTCTACACCAACAGGGCGGTCGGGCCGCTGCGCAGACAGAAATTGACCGAGACCTTTGGCGAGAGCGCCGAGCCGCTCTGCTGGATACCGCCTGTTGAAGATCAGGACGAAGACTTCGATCCGGACGACGTGGTGACGCTGGAGGAATTCCTTCATCGCTGGAAGGACGGCACCTACAGGGTCCGGGGCTGGGGCGATGGTGAGATGCTGCGCGGCCAGACCGAACTCACCTATCTCCTGCCCGCGGCACCGGCAGAAGTCGATTTCGACGGCTCCTTGATTACGTGGGAGGGTGGAGACGACCTCGGTAACTGTGCCTCCGCCGATGAACTGGATGTCCTGGTCTGGGAAGATGTGCTCCCACAACATCCCGAGGACGTCCATGTCGACGCGTTTGAAGTGGTGCTCGAGCCCGATGTCGAGGATGGCGATCCGACCGGTAACCTGAAATTCACCATCCGGGTGCCCGGTGATGCCACGGCGGTGACCGTGCCGGCCGATTATCTGGCCTCGTTGCCCGATGACACACCGGTTAAGATCGAAGTGGGCGCGATCGGCGGCGAAGACAACGCGACCTTTACCGAGGAAGACGGCTTCTGCGTCAATGAAGTCGAGGGATGTGAAGATTAGGTCCCGGAGGCCGGAAACGAGATCGCCTTTGTCGATCCGAATATGAAGTCGATCTGAGCGAGATTTCCTGGTCTTGTCTCGCACCCGCCGGCGAAAGCGGCCCCGCCCCCTTGGGTGGGGCCGTCTTTTTTTGGGCCCGATCAGCAAAAACCTCAGTGGCAGGCGCTTTTGGGTCGGACCGCAGCAATTTGATGATTTGATTCAGATTGTCGGCTGGTGATCGGCCAGCACAATGCTTGAAGACGCGTTCCAGGTGTCAAGTCAGAGCGCTGTGGCGAGCGTCTTCAATACCGTTTGACGGCTTGGCGTGGTCAGACCCCGGCTCCGATACCCCGCTTCGAATTCCAGCAAAAGCCGATCCGGCTCGGCATCGTCACCGTCCCGGCACCGCAACGACGCCTGCCGCCATCAGATCTGCGTACATGCGTTGGGCAATGATCAGGTTGGCCTGATCGTTGTAGTGTATCGGGTCGTTGTAGACACAGTTCCTGGTCGTCTCGAACAGGCGTCGCAGGTCGAGAAAGCGGACCCGCACGGCGTCCTCGTAGTCCGCGTCCAGTTCGCTGTAGACCGCGGCGTAGCCCTGGAATGCGGTGCGCATGATCTCTGCAAAGCCGGCCTCGTCGATGCTGGGGCCGAGCCGACCGATCATCAGCTTTGTATCCGCGGCCCGCTCGCAGCTCAGGTCCTTGTACTCCCAGGGATGGGGCTGCAGATAGCCAAACAGCCAGACGTCATGGCGCGCCGCCCAGGCGCCGGCAAAATCCAGGTTGGTCTTGAGCACCGAGCGAAACCCGGGATCTTGCTGCGCCACCCAGTCCGATAGCGTCTGTGCTGGCAGGGCATCATAGATGGCCTGGCGCCGCGTTTCGATGGATCCGCCGCCACCCTGCCCGAGATAGCTTTGCAGCAGCAGATACGAGTAGGTCATGACCACAGGCGGCGGCCGCAGATTGCCGCGCAGCATGTTCATCGCATCGAAGTAGTGATAGCTGAAGTCCGCCCAGTTCATCAACGGTCGTTCCAGCCCCTCGCGCAGGTGTTCGAGATTCGCGTAGTGCGCATCGTTGAAACCGTCGAGCATGATCAATACGTCAGGCTTTAGATACGCCACTTCGGTTATCAGCCGGGTGATTTCGCCATAGGCATAGTTACCGCCCATGCCGAAATTCAGCACCTGGAAACGTTGTTGGTTATCGGCGTCCCGGTTGAGCAGGGTTTCAAGTCGGGCGGCGATGGTTTTGTCGTTACCGGTGGCCGTCGCACCCGCCGCGCTGCTGCCGCCGAGGAGCACGACACGGGTAAGGTGATCGGGCTTGTCCGGGAAGTGCTCAGGTTCCTGATCGCCGTTGAGGATAAAGCCGTGACGGCCGACTTTCAGACCCGAAAACCGGGCGTTGGCCCTGAGTGCATACTGCGTGGGCGTGGAAAATGTGTACTCGCTGTCTTTCTTTACGCGTTTGATCTGCACATCCAGCAGCGGATGCTGATGGATGCGGGCAGAGACTGCGTCCCCGACGCTGATCGATTCGGTGTCGACCGAGCGCCAGACGAGGATGCCGAACGAGACCAGTTCCATCGCCAGCAAGGTCACCACGATGATCAGCGCGTATTGGCGGATGGATTTCAGGATCCCGGTCATCGGACGGGGCTATTGTGCCTGGCAGCCATCTGCTGCGCCGAAGCTGGAGCATTCTGGCTCTGATTACCGATACGCATGGGCATTCTTCCGGCCGCTTCCATTAAAGAGACTAGTCGATAAGGGATTGGCAAGGATAGCCGCTTCTTACCCTGGATGGGGTTCCGGCCAGACAACTCGCAGCGATCGAGCGCGAGATGACCGGGCCTGATCGGCCGGCCATCGCGGGCCCTTGTCTCCTGCCGGCTAGCGCTCTGCGTCTTTTTTGGCCCTGGCAATGTCGGGAGCCGGTGGCGCCGGTCTTCGATCATCGGTACATATCCGCGGCGCCGGGCCTATACTGGTTTGATCACATCTCCATGGGGAAGCAAATCATGTCATCAACTGAACAACCCGTATACGAAGGTAGCTGCTTCTGCGGCGCCGTCCAGATCAAGGCCACCGGCGCCCCCTTCGCGATGGGATATTGCCACTGCAAGGATTGTCGCGCCTGGAGCGCCGGTCCGGTTAATGCATTTACGCTCTGGCAACCGGATGCGGTCGAAGTAACCAAAGGCGGGGAATTCCTCGCGACCTTTAACAAGACCGAAGCCAGCCATCGTCAGTTCTGCTCAAAGTGCGGCGGCAACGTGATGAGCGACCATCCCGGCGCCAGTTTCAAAGACGTCTACGCAGCGATACTGCCCGATCTGGATTTTCAGCCGGGTCTCCACGTGAACTATGAATCCGCGGTGCTGAGAGTGAAGGACGGACTGCCGAAGATGAGAGACTTCCCGGCCGAGATGGGCGGATCGGGAGAGACTCTGCCAGAGTAACGCCTGAGTTAATGTCCGCAGGGGGTCCGCCGATCCCCTGCGCCCTTATTCGAGCATCAATTCCCGCAACACAAAGAACGGCGGCGAACCGGCGCTGACCAGGCGCTCGTTGAATCCCTTCCAGCTGAAATCCACGCCCTTCTGCGCTTTGTATTCTTCGAGCAGGTCCTGGATCGCGATATGACCGGCAAAATAGGTCGCCAGCTGGACTGAACTCTGCTTGGCGCGGGAGAGTTTGCCGCGCGCCTCGCCCTCCTCCTGGAATCCTCGCTCCATCATCAGCGCGACCGCGTCCTCCTCCGGCCAGTCGGTGGTGTGCAGACGGATATCGATAATCGCGTTGATGATCGAGCGCAGCACCAGCTTGTCATCCACCAGCTTTTGCAACTCGTGGCCCAGCGGATGATCCGGA
This sequence comes from Gammaproteobacteria bacterium, assembly GCA_049669065.1. Taxonomy (GTDB): domain Bacteria; phylum Pseudomonadota; class Gammaproteobacteria; order Steroidobacterales; family XN24; genus CAMYOC01. Next base: position 9,844 of record JBATKC010000082.1, on the reverse strand, counting down.
TAGATGGTGAATCCTTCATTGACCAGCTGGGTCGCGATATAGGTCGCCCAGCCTTCGACCATCGGTCCATTTCTGAATATCTTTGGCGTGATGCGTTCGAAGCGGTTGGAGTATTCGATCTGCACAAAGTGTCCGGGCACGCCCTCGTGGATATAGACCATGGCCAATGTCGGGCGGTTGTATTCCTTGAGATAGCTGTCCGAGGTAGCCAGCAGCCCCAGGTCCCAGAACCACACGGATTCCAGTTCCGGCTCAAACGGCGGCGCGGTCTGGATCTGGGCCACCGCATAGCCGGCAAGATGCGGCGGGATGTCCTCGATACGCAGCTTGGAGGTCGGTGGCAGCTCCATCAGGTCCTTATCGTTGACGAAGTTTACGATCGCGTCGGCCATCGCATAGCTGTCCGCGATCAGGCTCTCCGAGGTCGAGCGGTCCTCGGCCAGTTGGGCAAAGATGCCCTTGACCACTTCGCTGTCGCTCAGCTCGGTGGCCCTTTTGACCCGCCCCGCAGCGATGCCCTCGGCGAGGTATTGATCGTGAATCGCCCTGCCGATGCGGACCATCTCGGCGTTGGTCTCCTCCAGCGCGGTCTCGGCCCGGACCAGCAGTTCCTCGGGGCCCAGCGGATAGTCCATCTGCAGCGCGTATTTGGCGTCATAAAGCTCAGGCCCGAGCCGCCAGTCACCATCAGGTCGCGGGAGGATTGCGCTCTCGAACCAGTCGGTAAAGGCCTCAATACTGGCGACCGCCTCGTCACAGGCCTCGCGGATCGCGGCGACCTCGTTGTCACCGAATCCCGATGTCGCGAGCAGCTCGGGCAGCGCCTTGGTGAACAAACCACCCTCGCCGACCATCCCGCGAAGGCGCCCCATCGCCACCTGCTTTTGTACCGCCGTCGGCTGGACGTAGGGCGGCAGCAGACTGCTGCGTGCAGCGGCCAGAAAATCACCGGTGGCCGCGCAGCGTCGGGCAAAACTTCGCAGCCGTTGTTGCAGCGGCGCGAAGTCGCGGATCACCAGATCGGAAAAGGCGTCGCCGAGACGCGCCACATAGGTCAGCGGATCGGTCACCAGATCGAGGCGGGTCAGCTGCAGGATCGCCAGCCGGAGCCGGGTCTTGAGGATATGCAGATCGACCTGGTCCGCCCGTGCCAGATCTGCGGCGTCGATCGACTGCAGACGCTGCAGCAAAAACAGCCTCGCCTGATAGGCCTCGGCCCAGGCCTCGGCCGACGGATTGCCCATGCGGTCATCATAGTAAGTCGGATCATCCCCGGCGCCGTGGATGCCATAGCTGGCCGCGCCGGTCGGTTCGCCCTCGAGCATGATCTCCAGATACAAGCGCGCGAGGCGGTCGATGCTCTGCTCCTGCTGGACCCGGGTCTTCCAATCCTCGAGGTCGAACCCGCCGGCCTGAGCCGGGGACATAAGGACCGGGCCAAGTGACGCGGCACAGATGCAGACGGTCAGCAGCAGCGTTCTCATAGCAGGGTTCTCTGGGTGGATTGCGATCCGGATCAGGCGATTAAGGCCGTCATCATACCGGGCCTCGCGGCCAATCCTCAACGTTCGCTGGTCGCAGCGCCGGTGTCACCGCAATCGGGGTCGCAATCGGGGTCGAACCGCATTTCCTGCTGCGGGGGCGTCGCGGGAGATGCGGCGCCCCGGAAAACCGCAGTTCGATCCTGCTTGTCCCGGAGGCTATTTTTCCCGACACAAACGTGGCTTGATGCGCGTCAGACGTTTCCAGCGACATTGCCAGTAAAGCTCGCCTGCCCCCTCGCCCTCCGCGGGCTCATGATCCGTCCACCTCTTGATATCTATACCTAATTCGGTATATCTTCGAATGAAGACAGCGCGCCTGAAGGAAATTCATTGGCACGGAGATACGCTGCGTATCGTGCAGGCGTTTCCGAGATCGGTCAGGGCCAACATCGGCAGCGAGCTCTACCTGCTGCAGATTGGCGAGAGGCCCGTAAACAGCAGAGCAATGCCCGGAGTCGGACGCGGTGTCCGGGAGATCCGGGTCGCAGACTACCTGGGCGCATTTCGGGTCTTCTATTTCATCGAGCGCAGGGGTGGCATCCACATTCTTCATGCGTTCCGGAAGAAAACCAGAAAGACGCCGAAAGCAGAAATAGGGGTCGGCCGGATGCGATACCGGGCACTGACGCGTGCCCGTTAGGTTGAGGTGGCAATGACAGATATAACACGAGGCCTGGTGTTCGAGGATCTGGGTTTCGATCCATCGGAATCGGCCGATTTGGCCCTGCGTGCGTATCTCATGGCGGAGGTGCGCACATTCATCGAGTCAAACGATCTGACGCAGGTCAAAGCAGCCAGATTCTTCGGCGTTACCCAACCCAAAATCAGCTACATCGTGAATGGGATGGTCGAGAAAGTCTCGTCAGACTATCTGGTTGGCCTGCTGGCGAAGACCGGCGGTGTATTTAAGTTCTCGTTCCGGCAACCGACCAGGAAACAGGCCGCTCAGCGCCTGCGGTAATCGCGCAATCGAGGTCGAACCACATTTGCTGCCGCGGGGCAGTCGCGGGAGATGCGGTGCCCCGGAAAACTGCGGCTCAACCCAGTTCTTCTGAGTTTCGACCCGTTGATATCCCCCACCGACAACACGGAGACCTCCCATGCGTATGACCACTACCCTGCTGCTATTCGGCCTCGTCATGAGTCCGGCAATCGCCGAGCCGGTTACCGGTCCGGTGATCGAGGAATACGGCCCGGTGTATTACGTACCGGAAGAGCCGCTCGATCTGCCGGCAGCCGGCGAGCTCAAGGCGGTCTTCGACATCGCCGCGGCGCCCGACGAGCCGGGCGAGCGCAACCACCGTCTGGAGACCGTCGCCCGCTATCTGAACATGCATGCCCGTGCCGGTGTCGCACCGAAACAGCTGCAGACGGCGGTGGTACTCCACGGCCGCGCGACCCGCGCGTCATTGAGCGAGGACGCCTTCGAGGAACGCTACGGGGAGCCCAACCCGGATGCGGAGCTGCTCCGGCTACTGGCCGCAGCCGGCGTGCGGTTTGTTGTCTGCGGTCAGAGCGCTGGCGCATTCGGATTCCGCCGCGACGAACTCGCGCCGGATGTCGAGATGTCGCTCTCGGCCTTGACCGCACTGGTAATGCTCCAGACAGAGGGTTTCGCGCTGATCCCGTGGGGCACCAAGTGACACCAGCCCAGTGGTAGTCGGCGACCTTGCGGCTGTCTGCGCGGATGCGGACAAGATCGAGGAATGCAGTTTTGGCTATCTTATTCCGGCCAGATAACGATCCGTTATGCGGTTATGCCCGCAAGGATGTTCCTTGTGCAGCGCGAGCCGTGCTAGCGTCGATCTTTCACAGGCCAGCCCGGGTCATATGACACCCTGCGGCGCCGGCAGCATGTATCGGAGGGATACGATGAAAAATATCAGATTTCTGGTCTCGCTCGCGGCCATCGCGGGTATGACCACCCTGCTCTCGGGTCAGGCGACCGCTGCTTCCGCTGACGCCGATGCCACCAGGCAGAAGGTCGTCTACCACATCAACTACGATGACCCGAAGCTGCAGACCGCGGCGCTGCGGAATGTCCAGAACCATATCAACGCGGTGGGCGCCGAAAACCTCGATATCAAGGTAGTGCTGCACGGCGACGGGCTGGCGCTGCTGCTCGATCCGGATTCGCTGGCGCGGTTACCCAAGTTCAAACACGCCAACGCCACGGACGACATGACCGCCAAAATCGATGGATTGAGAGACCAGGGAATCCAGTTCCAGGTCTGCGCCAATACCATCAAAGGCCGTAGCGTGGATCAGGCCAACGACCTCTACTATGTAGAGGAAGTCGATATCGTGCCCAGCGGCGTGGCGCAGCTTGCGGTACTCCAGGCGCAGGGTTACGCGTACATCAAGCCCTGACACGAGCAGGATCAGTCATGGTGCTGGCGGACTGGCGCCGACGCCATTGACCGACGGGATTATTTGAACGCCGGCGGGTACTCGATCTCTAATCCTTCGACGACCCAAGTCAGCGCGTCACTCACATCCCAGCTGCCGTTGCCGATAGAGTCGGTCATGGGGTCAGGCAAACCCTTATCAGGCTCCGGCATGGGCTTCGGGCCTGCTGCCGCCGAGGCCTGATCGGGCGAGACTGTCATGCGCACCGGGATTTTGTCCTGGGTAAGGCGAATAAGTCCCGGACTTGGCCCTGAACACGCGATCGAGGCGGCTAGCCTCGTCACCGGGAGTCTAGGAAGACTGGGATTCCGGCGTCTCGGGTTTGGCTTCCTCCGGCGCATCCTCCGGGGCACCCTCCGGTGCATCCTCGGAGTCCTGTAATTTCAGGGCCTTGCGCAGGGCTCGTTTCTCTGCCTTTTCGAGACGCTTTTCGGCCTTGGCCAGCTCGCGCTGTCGTTTTGCCTGCGTCTGTGGAGTTCGTCTTGCCATCGGTCAAGCACCGTTTACTTTGTTGTGAATACGCTAACACAGGCAGGTGCAAGATAATGACCCTGTCGTTGGTTGGCCGAGCCCCGCACCTCAGTGACCATTCCGGGCGGCGCAAGTCTTGGCGTCAGCGCCAATGCCGTGCGCACGATCAGAGCAAGCCGTCCCGGTCTCATGACTTGCTTGTCAGCAACTCGATGCGTTCGGCGATCAGCTAACGCCGCCGTCTGCGCGAGAACTCGCGGAACATCGGCATTTCCCAGATGTGATAGCAGACGGACGGCATCGACCGCATCTCCTGGCCTGAGGGTCGGCGGCAGGACGGAGTCATCTGCTTCTGTCGCCAGCTCCTTTCCCGCCAGGCAGCCCGGCGCCGTTCGTTCGGAACAATTCGTGAACCGGCATCCGGCCGAGGCTTTATACCTACTTAAACCGCGCTTGCAGACTTGCTGATCTCTTCGCTACGCCGGCGCAGGGTCGGCGCTACGTTGTGGACAATCGGCGCTGCCGGCGAAAATCGGGGCTGCCGTTTCCATCCCCTGCCGGCAGCGGGGTATAGTCCGCGGCGGTGCGCGATATCCAGACGATTGAGAGGACGACCATGGTGAGACAAATTTCGGCGAGACGATTCACTACGGGCGGGGGTCGCGTTGTTGCGCTGGCTGCATTGCTCTGCACCTCATCCGCCCACGCCGCGGGTTTCTACATCAGCGAGGTCGGCACGCCGGCCAGCCTCGGTACCGCTGGGGCCGCCAACGTGACCAATACCTGGGGTCCTGATTCCACCTGGGCCAATCCCGCCGGTCTGGTCCACGTGGAGGGTGATCCGATGGTCGGGGGGCTGCAGGCCATCGTCCCGTATATGAAGTGGGATACGGACCTGGCCGAAAAAGGTGGCGATGACGGCGGCAACGCCGGCGTCATCGCATTGGTGCCGAGCTTCTATCTCTCCCGGGCCCTGGCTGACAGATGGACCTTCGGCTTTGGTCTCTCCGCGCTGCAGGGCGGCGGCGCCGATTATGGTGACGGCTTTGCCGGCCGCTACGGCACTATCGACGTCGCGCTCGCTGGGTTGGGCGGGACCTTCTCTCTGGGCTACAAGGTCAATGATGCGCTCTCGCTGGGTCTCGGCGCGTCGGTCATCCGCACGACCTACGAACAGAAGATCGCGATCAACCTGGGGCCGCTGCCGGACGGAACGGTAAGGATCAAGAACGCGGACGATACCGGTGTCCAGCCGATCCTTGGTCTGCAATATGCGTTCACGGACAAGCTGTTGTTCGGCGTCACCTACCGTGCCGAGTACGACACCGATCTCAAAGGCAACGTGCGCTTCAGAGGACTACCAGCGGGTCTGCCGCTGCCGTCACAGACCAGCGTAAAGCTGAAGTGGAAGAACCCACAATGGCTGGAAGCCGGTTTGAGCTACAGGGTCGATGACCGACACATGCTGTTCGTAAGCGGCAACTGGCAGGAGTGGTCCGAATTCAGCCAGAACACGCTGGTCGTCGATACCGCCGCAGGCAATCGGCTGACGACCCTGGAGCGGGATTGGGACGACACCTGGAGACTGGCCGTCGGCTACGGCAACGTGGACTACTATCAGGGCTGGACCCTCGGTGTGTCCTATGAGAGTTCGCCAGCCAAGGACAGTGTCCGCACCATCGATTTCCCGGTCGACTCCAGCTGGAAGCTCTCCTCGGCCTATGGACGCAGGCTGGCATCCGGGCGCGCCTTGTCAGTCGGCGCCACGCTGCAGATCGTCGGCGATGCGGAGATAGACCAGACCAACCAGGGCATCCGCTTCGCCGGTGAGTTCAGCGACTTCTATGTGCTCTATGCGGGCATGACGCTGCGCTTTTAGACCGGTCCGTTGACGGGCGCCATTGACGGGCGCCTGTGGCAACCATCGCCGGTCGGTTCCAAACTGGATCACAGGATTGCGGTCCTGCCGGGCCCGTGTCCGGGCCGGCCGGGTTTGCCTCTCGGTACCGCCGCAGCACAGCGACACCGCGCTGCGGTTAGTATGCCTGCCGGGCACTACGAAGCACTGACCACCACGCCCATCGGGGCACGGCAGAGAATCCCATCGCGGGTTCATCAAAGAAATCGATCTATGCGGCGCTGGTAGGCAACGGCCTGATCGCGGTGACCAGGTTTGGCGCCGCCGCCGTGACCGGCAGCGCTGCGATGTTCGCCGAAGGTATCCACTCGCTGGTGGACACCGGCAACCAGATCCTGCTGCTTTATGGATTGCGCGCTGCTCGGCCTGCTGGTGGCGATGCTCGGCATCTTCCTGTATCAGATCACCGGCAACCCGATCTTCGATGGCCTGGCGTCGATGGTGATCGGCCTGATCCTCTGCATCACCGCGATATGGCTGGCCTATGAGACCAAGAGTCTGTTGATCGGCGAATCCGCGGACCCGGATACGGCCGCCAGCATCCGCGAGACCGCGATTTCGCATCCGCTGGTCAAATCGGTCAATGAAATAGCGACCCTGCACATGGGGCCTGAGTACGTCGTGGCGACGATCAGCGTGGATTTTGTCGACGACATCAATGTCGGTCAGGTCGAGGCCGGGGTCACCGATCTCAGCCGCCGGGTCAAGGCGATCAATCCGGTGCTGCGCAGAGTATTTGTCGAAGTCGAACGCGGCGACGACCACCGCAGACAACTACAGCGGATATAGACGCGGCACACGATCCGGTGCTTCGTGCCTGGTGAGGCGGCTCGGCGCCGCCTCACTGAGCACACTCGGGGAACGTTGCTAGCTGCCGCCCAGCGCCGTCTCGATCGCAGCCACCAGGTCTTCATCGTCCGGCTGCGTGCGGGGACTGAACTGCGTAATCAGCTTGCCGTCACGACCGATCAGATACTTGTGAAAATTCCACCGGGGCGCAGTGCCGGACTCCGAAGCGAGCGCGAGGAAGAAGGGATGGGCGTCGCTGCCCTTGACCGTGGTTTTCTCAAACATAGGGAAGCGGACTTTATAGGTCAGGCGGCAGAACTCCTGGATCTGTTGCTCTGTGCCGGGCTCCTGGCCCATGAAATCGTTGGACGGGAAGCCGAGTACGACCAGTCCGTCTTCACCGTATTGCTCATAGAGCTGCTCCAGACCGTCGTACTGGGGCGTATTGCCACATTTCGATGCGGTGTTGACCACCAGCACCACGGTGTCGGCGTAGGTTTCGCAGAGATTGACCTGTTCATCCTGGGCTAATCGGCGGAAATTCTGATCGAGCAATGGACTGTTACAAGCGAGAGCGGGCCCCGCGATCAGACAGGCTAAAGCAATAACTATGGTGCGCATCTTTCGGTCCTCGGCAAATCAGGGTAAAGAGTGGATCTAGTTCAAGAGTCGGTGTTACGAGACGGGGGAGGCAACCAGCGCCACGAGGACGATGAGTCCGAGCGCGAGATTGGTCAGGGTCAAGCTGACGCTCAGCCCATGCAGGCGTTTGAACCGGGCCGCGCTCGATGGCCCGTCATCGCGAGCGTCGTTGATGCGTGGGACCAGCCAGATCGAGATCGCCTGCACGGATAGCATCGTGCCGATGAGTCCGAGCCAGCCGCGTCCGCCGCCAGGCAGACTTGCGACAGTCGCGCCCACGATGGCGGCCAGCATGACCAGGCCGCAGCCTAATCCCAGTTTGAATAAGCGAGGGAATATGGCGCGGAGGAAGCGGCGCGCGTCGGGCTCGTCGAGTTCCCTGAATACGACGGGCGCGGCGACAAAGGCCTGGAATACGATTGATCCGACCCAGACTGCACCGGCGATGGCGATGAGTGATGGAAACAATTGGTTCATCTATGGTCTTCGCACACGCGGTTCAGATCGAGAGCCGGCGTCATGAGTGCGGTGCCTCGGGTCACGGGAAGTGGCGATGGGAGGACAGCGGCAGAGGCCGACGTGTCAGCCAGCACTCGGGATCAGAGCCCTGAAAAGAGGTCCGAGACGAAGCTGCGTCGGACCGAGGCCGAGCCATTTCGACAATTTGCTGGGTTGGGTGTCCGCGCTCAGGCGAGCAAAGGCCCGACCCCGGATTTCCCCCACCAGTTCGAGGCCGGTTGTCACGACAATGCCTTCGGCGCGCCGGACGAGGCGACTGCGGTGGGGTTTACCGTGAGTCTCTCGCAACAGTTTGAGCAGATCTGTCACGTGACCGATTTGCACCACCACGCGGGACGCTTGACCTTTCACCCCGAGATCGACGCCGCCGGGCGTCCGCAAATTCAGCCGCCCGGCGACATCGAGGGGCGACCGCGGTTCAGGCCGCAAGGTCGCGGGTCCGGATCTTCAGGGTTCCGCTGACGTTCCATGGCGCGTGATTTGCCGTGTCGGTCGCTGCACTCGGAACCTGAACCTGTAAGTTCTCGAATTCATAACAGATTTCGGCATTACGGGCGGTCAGTTTGTCGTACAGATCAACGGCCAGTTCGGGCCAGGTATTGGTGCCGGGGTTGTTCATGATGAGCCTCCTTTGTCTATGGATTTTCCATATTATACATAGAATTTAATTAGTCAACTAATTTCTGCCCGGCAGCCCAGGAATCCGTATATTCCGACGTGCCGATACGCTCAGCCGACCGACATGTCGGCTTCGATCACGTTCTCCGCAAAGCCCTGGTAGACACCACCGACCTGTTTCGCCATCGAGTCCGGGAAAGTGTGGAAGTCCCCCGCTCGGAGCGCTTCGATGACGCTGTCGACGACCAGCGCCGGCGGCTCCGCGATCTCCTGGAACCCGGCGCTGTCGCCCATGTCCGTCGCGATCGGCCCGGGATGGACACTCAGGACGACAGTCCCCTGTTCGGCCAGCGATTCTCTCAAGGCCTGGGTGATCGAATAGGCGGCGGCCTTGGATGCGCAATAGGTCGCGAAACCCGCGAATGCCCTCAATGAAGCAACGGAATTCAGCTGCACCAGCGCGCCGCCGCCGTTGGCTTTGAGCGCCGGCGCGAATGCCTGCGCCACGCGCATCAGACCATAGACGTTGACCTGCATCTCATAGTCCATCAATTCGACTGCCTTCGGGTCGAGAGCGCTGACGGTCTGCAGAACGCCGGCGTTGTTGATCACGACATCGACATCAGTGGCAAGCTGCGCGGCCGCCGTGATCGATGGCGGATCTGTCAGGTCGACACGCACCGGCACGACCTTTTCACCGTGCTGCTCGACCAGCGGGGCGGCGCTGTCCAGCGTGCGCACCGCCGCGTAGACCTTGGCCGCGCCGTGTTCGATAAACCCGTCGACCAGTGCGCGGCCGATGCCGCGGTTGGCGCCGGTGATCAGGATCACCTTGTCCTTGATGTCATAACCCATGTTCAATTCTCCTTGCTCGCGCACGGTCAGTTCGATTCGAATCGGTGCCCACCGATAATTGGCTGCGGCACTTCCAGTC